>JAVHXX010000104.1 GCA_031119595.1 Patulibacter sp.
CCTGTACTGCCCGCCCGGCGATTTCTACATCGATCCGTGGCGCCCGGTGCGCCGCGAGCCCACGCAGGATGTCGGCGTCGGCGGCGAGCAGCGCGGCGAGTTCCCGGCCGCGCGCGTCGCCCGTCGACGCGGACCACTGCCGCAGGACGTCCTGCGCGTCGCGGTCGAGGTCGCCGGTCGTGGTGAGTTCCTCCGCCACCTCGATCAGCTGGGCGTGGAGCCATCCCGACCGGGCGGCCGGGTCGAGCGCCTGCAGCGGCGTGGCACGGATCGCCGCCAGGGCGACCGCACGGCGGTGGTCGGCGGAGAGGAGGGACTGGCCGTCGCCGAGGGCGCGCAGGAGCGCGTCTTCGAGCGCGCGGCCGACCATCGCCCGCCCGAACGGGGTGGGTCGGCGCCGGGGCTGACCCGGGGGCGCGTCGACGCCGGCGAGCTCGCGGCGGATCGGACCGACGTCGGAGCTGCGCGGCACGACGAACCAGGCCGTGCGTCCGGCGCGTGCCGCCGCCTCGTGGGCGTCGAGGAGCTGCCCCACCTTGCGGGCGTTGGCCGGACCGAGGACGAGGTGCAGGGGCACGACCCGCCACCTTGCCGCACCGAGTGGACGGCGAGCGGCCCGAACACCGTGACAGAGCGTGTCGCGTGTCACTCATCGGACCTGCTCAAGGTTTGACCAGCGACGCCGAGTAGGTGGTCGACTGAACACGGCGCTCCCCCTTCTAGCCGTAGATCCAGCCGGACATCCAGGGAGAGCACATGCACGAACGCGTCAGAGCCGAAGGTTCGCCCGGTCGCCCAGACCGGGCCGGTCGTCGCCCGATCGTCGAGCGCCGCCAGCTCCAGTCGGTCCTCGAGCGGTCGACGGGCATCACGCCGCAGGCCCTCGGACACCTCCCCGGGCTCGTGCTGTGCGTGCTCGATCTCGAGTACGGCCTCATCGAGATGACCTCGACCATCCCGGCGATGGACGACGCGTGGATCGCCGAGCGCGTCGGTCGGTCGGTCTTCGACGGTGTCCCCGAGGCACGCGCCACGGACCTGCGCGGGCACCTCGACCGCGTGCTCGCCGGGGACTCGCACACGTGGCGGTTCTTCCACGAGCTGTTCGGCATCACGTTCGAGATCGAGGCCGCGCCGATCCAGGATCCCTTCACCGCGAGCACCATCGGTCTGGTGCTCGTCTCCCGGGACGTGTCCGACAAGGCCGCCGCCGAGCATGCCGCGGCGCGGATCCTCGACGGGTTCCGGGCGTCGTTCGAACGCGCCCCGATCCCGCAGGCGATGCTCGACGACGCCGGCTCGATCCACGGCGTCAATTCCGCATTCGCGCAGCTCGTGGGTCGTGACGCCGCCGAGCTCGAGGGCGTGCCGTTCGAGGACCTCGTCCTCCCTCGGGACACGACCACGATCGAGCGCGCGGTCGACGCGGCGCGCCGGTCGAGCGACGACGCCCGCCAGGACGCGGACGTGCGGCTGCTCGATGCCGCCGGCGACAGCGTCCACTGCGCCGTGCACCTGATCGGCTTCGACGACGACGCGCTCGGCGCCCGCACGATCGTGCAGGCGATCGACCAGACCGAGCGCGACCGCTACGAGGCCGAGCTCCGCACCATCGCGAACCACGACTCGCTCACGGGTCTGTTGAACCGCCGCGGCTTCCGTGAGCGCGTCGGCGACTCGCTCAGCACCGGACGCCGCCGCAACGAGGCCCGGACGCTGCTGCTCATCGACGTCGACCACTTCAAGACCATCAACGACCTCCACGGCCATGCCGTCGGCGACACGATGCTCCGCGAGCTCGCGGAGATCATCACCACGGTCGTCGATCCCCGTGACCCGGCGGCCAGGATCGCGGGCGACGAGTTCGCCGTGCTCTGCGTCGGTGGGCCGACGAGCGCGCGGGCGAGCGCCGCGGCGCTGCTCGAGCAGGTGCGCAGCCGCAGCGGCGAGCGCCGCGAAGGCCGCCCGCCGATGACGATCTCGATCGGTCTGGCTGAGGTCGACCCGGTGATGGACGACGTCGACGACGTCCTGATGCGTGCGGACATGGCGCTCTACGAGGCGAAGGAGTGGGGCCGTGACCGCGTCGTCGAGGCCGCGTCCTCGGTCGCCGGTGACGCGGCCCGCCGCAGCGATCGCGTGCTGCAGACCCTGCGCCGCGCGCTCGTCTCCGACGGACTCGTCCTCCACTCACAGCCGATCCTCGACCTGCGCAGCGGCGTGGTCTCCCAGCACGAGATGCTCGCGCGGCTCCTCGGCGACGACGGCTCCACCCTCGCGCCCGGAGAGTTCCTGCCGGTCGCCGAGCGCCACGGCCTCATGACCGAGCTCGACGCCTGGGTCGCCCGCCAGACCATCGCGCTCCTCGGCGCGCAGCGCGCGAAGGGGCGCTCGCTGCCACGCCTGCACGTGAACATGTCGGCGCGATCCGCCGACCACCCGGAGATCGTCCGGGAGCTCGCCCGCGACATCCAGCGGCACGACATCCCCGCGGGTCAGATCGTCGTCGAACTCACCGAGACCGCGAAGCTCACCGATCTCGCCATGGCGCGGCGGTTCGCGGACCAACTCATCGACGTCGGCTGCCAGATCGCGCTCGACGACTTCGGCGCCGGATTCAACTCGCTCATCCACCTCAAGGAGCTGCCGGTGGAGTACGTGAAGATCGACGGCAGCATCGTCCGCGACGCCGCCACCGACCACCGCGCCGCCGTGATGGTCGAGGGGATCGCCTCGACGGCGCACGGGCTCGGGGTCCAGTCCGTCGCCGGGTTCGTCGACACGCAGGCGTGCCTCGACCGCCTCGGCTCGCTCGGCGTGGACTTCGCCCAGGGGTTCCAGGTCGGCGTTCCGTCGGCCCTGACGAGCACGGGCCGCCCGGCACGCACGCACGTCGCCACACCGCGACTCCCACACGAACGCCTCGCCGAGCCGCAATCCGCCGCGCGACTCCTCTGACGCCACGCCGCCGGTCGGGCCCGGACGTGGCGGGCCGGCGCGCAACGCTCCCCCTTGACGCGCCGGCTCGCCTCGCGCGGGTCTGATCGGCGACGGCGGCCGGAGGCGGGCCCCGGCTGTGGCCGGGCGCCTACGACGCGTGGTCGCGGACGAGCGGCGCGAGCCGTTCGGCGGCGCGGCGTGCCGCGTCGAGCGCGCTCGGCGGGGTCTCCGCGAGGCGTCCGATGCTCACCCCGCGGGCACTCGTGAGCAGCAGCGGGCTCGTGGCGATCGCGTCGAAGGTCGCGGTGCGCACGTTCACGGACGTGGCCCCGAGCAGGATGTCGCGGGTGACGCCCGGCAGGATGCGCCAGTCGGTCGGCGGGGTGCAGAGCGTGTCGCCGTCGAGCCACCAGACGTTGGCCCAGCCGGCCTCCAGGACGGTGCCGTCCGCATCGAGCAGCAGCGGCGTGGCGCCGAGGCGCGTGGTGAGGTGGTCGACGAGCGCTCGGTCGAGCCACTTGTGGGGCCCGAGCCCTCCGGGGAGGACCACCGGCGCGAGTTCGATCGGGACCGTCGGATCGATCGCGACCGGGATGAGCTGCAGCTCGACCTCGGCCCCCGGGGCCGGTTCGTGGAGCGCAGGCTTCCCAAGCCTGAGGTTGCCGGTTCGAGCGGTGCCTGTCGGGGTCGGGCCGAGGACGACCCGTAGGCGCGCCGTGCCGTCGGCCGTCGCCGCCAGACCCGCGATGCGCTCGGCCAGGTCGACCGGGAGCGTGCCGAGGCCGAGCGCCGCGGCGGAGCCGGCGAGGCGGGCGAGGTGCGCCGCCACGTGTTCCGCAGCGCCACCGGTGACATGGAGCGTCTCGACGAGTCCCGCGGCGGGGTCGGGGCGGGCGTCGAACGAGGTGATCCACGGGGTCGGCGTGGGCGCCGGCACCGGATCGTCGGCGGTGTCTGCGATGTGGCTGCCGGCGGCCGAGAGCAGGGCCCGTGCCTTCGTGAGCGCCTCGGCGAGCTCGGCGCCGGGATCCGAGTCGGCGACGATGCCGCCGCCCACCCCCACCCAGGCCTGCTCGCCGGCGAGCTCGAGCGTGCGGATGGTGACCGCGAGCTCGACGCCGGCCGCGGGGCTCACGAACCCGTGCGCTCCGGTGTAGACCTCGCGGCCCGTCCCCTCGACGGCTGCGATCACGCGCATCGCCTGCACCTTCGGGGCGCCGGTCACCGATCCCGGCGGGAAGGTCGCGCGAAGCAGACGGGCGTCGCCCAGGCCGTCGTGGAGGCGTCCGCCGACGTCGCTCACGAGATGCCACACGCCCGCATGCGGCTCGAGCCGCGGCTCGTCTCCGTAGTCGACCGAGCCGTAGTCGCAGACGCGCCCGAGGTCGTTGCGCATGAGGTCGACGATCATCACGTGCTCGGCGCGGTCCTTCTCGGAGCGCAGCAGGGCGGCAGCGGCCTCGTCCGCGTCGACGCCGACGCCCGCGGTCCGCGGCGCCGTGCCCTTGATCGGGCCCGTGGTCACCGTCCGGCCGCGGCGCCGCAGGAAGAGTTCCGGCGACGCGCTCACGATCGCGGTGTCCGCGACGCCGCCGATCCAGGCACCGAACCACGGGTCGGTGTCGCGGAAGACGCTCGCGGCGAGTTCCGCGCCGCCGCCCGCGCGGACCGCGCCCTCCAGTCGGAGGCAGACGTTCGCCTGGAACAGCTCCCCGGCGGCGATCCGCTCCACGGTCTCCGCCACGGCCGCGCGGTGCGCCGCGCCGCCACGGTCGATCCGCATCGGCCCGAGCGGCCCTGTCGCGCCTCGTACCCTCGCGCCGCCCTCCGCGCCACGGGCGACCGCCGACCCGACCGCGAGCCGGCCGTGCCACCGCGCGACCGCGTCGTCGAGGGTCTCCCCCGTCGCGTCGCCGGCGCCGAGCAGCGCTTCGACCCACCACACGCCGTGCTCGTCGCGACGGAGCACGTCGTCGTACCACGCCAGCTGCCGGCGGGCGAGCGGCGCAGGGCGCCGCGGCTGCGGGCCGAGGGTGCGTTCGACATCGCGTCCGAGGTCGTAGCCGAGCCACCCGAACCAGCCGCCACCGATCGCGCCGGGCGGCGACTCTCCCACGAGCGCCGGGCGGTCGTCGAGGATCGCAAAGGGATCGTCGCCCTCGGCCGCGTCGACGGCCGGCGCGACGCGACCCGGCACGGCTCCGGCGACCACCACGCGCGACTCCGGCGGAGCGCCGGCCGGCAGGCCCCAGCGGCCCTGCAACACGAACGGGAACGCGAGGCCGTCGACCGCGCGGAGCACGTCGTCGACGGACGGCTCGGCGCCGAGCGGCCCGCGGACCAGCCGCACGCGGGCAGGCGGGCCCGCCACCGTCATCGCGGGATCGCTCAGACGGTCTCGACCGACGCGGCGGCCTCGACACCGTCGGTCGCGACGGCGTCGGTGGCCGGGGGCTTCTCGCCCTCCTTGGCCCATGCCTCGTCGAACTCGGTGCGCCAGCGACCCTCGTCGTTCTGCATGAGCGAGAGCTTCGCCCGGAACGGCCGGCCGCTGCGGCCGCGGAACCCGGTGACCTGCTGCGCGGTGCGCGAGTAGCGGATGAGCTCGCGGACCACCTGCGCGTTGAGCGTCTTGCCGGCCTTCGCCTTCCAGATCACGAAGCCGCAGCCCGGATCCTCGCGCGACCAGCAGGAGTAGCCCTTGCGGTTCTCGATGATGTCGTGGCCGCAGACCGGGCACGGACCGAGGTTCGCGCGCGGGATGCGGACGTCCTTGAGGACGGTGTCGAGTTCGGTGACCGTGGCCTCGGCGAACTTGGCGATGTCGGCCATGAAGGCCTCGCGCTGCTCGGTGCCGGCTTCGATCGCGGCGAGGCGCTTCTCCCAGTCGCCGGTGAGCCCGGGCGACGTGAGCATGTGCTCGCCGAGCAGGCGGATCACGTTCGTGCCCTTCTCGGTGACCACGAGGGAGCGGGCGTCACGCTCGACGTAGCCGACGTCGATGAGGCGCTCGATGATCGCCGCGCGGGTGGCCGGGGTGCCGATGCCGGACTCCTTCATCGCCTCGCGCATCTCGTCGTCGTCGACGAGCTTGCCGGCGGCCTCCATGGCCCCGAGGAGGGAGGCGTCCGAGTAGCGCCGCGGCGGCTTGGTCTCCTTCTCGAGCGCTTCGACGTGGTCGACCTTGGCGGTCTCGCCCTTCGCGAGCTTCGGCAGCGTCTGGTCGCGGCCGTCGTCGTCATCGTCCTTCGCGTTGCCCTCACCCTCGGTGAGTTCGCCGTAGACGCCGCGCCAGCCGGCCTCGACGAGGACGCGGCCACGGGTGCGGAAGATGTGCTCGAGGACCTCGTTCGACGGCGCCGTCTTCGCGGCGACGGTGGTCTCGACACGGGTGTTCTCGAACACGGCGACCGGATGGAAGATCGCGAGGAACCGGCGGCAGACGAGGTCGTAGATCTTCTTCTCGTCCTCCCCCATCTTGTCCACGGGGTGGGTCGCGTCGGTGGGGATGATCGCGTGGTGGTCGCCGACCTTGGTGTCGTCGACGACGCGGGCGAGCGGCAGCGGCTCGAGCGCCTGCACGTACTTCGCCGCGGTGCGGAACTCGGTGCGCTCCTCGAGCCGACCGGCGATCGGCTTGAGATCCGGGATCATGTCCGTGGTGAGGTAGCGCGAGCTCGTACGCGGGTAGGTGAGCGCCTTGTGCTCCTCGTAGAGCTTCTGGGCGGCGCCGAGCGTGCGGCGGGCCGAGAACCCGAAGCGGGTGTTGGCGTCGCGCTGGAGCGAGGTGAGGTCGTAGAGCATCGGCGCGATCTCTTTGCGCGTCGTCTTCTCGAGCTTCGTGATCTCACCCTGGCCGTCCTTGACGGCGGCGGCGATGGCGTCGGCCTCGTCGGCCGTGGGCAGACGCGGCTGGGCACCCTGGTGGAGGCGGCCCTCGTAGCCGCGGCCGTCGTCCATCGAGAACTTCGCGTCGACGAGCCAGTACGGCTCGGGCACGAACGCCTTGATCTCCTCCTCGCGGCGGGCGAGGATCGCGAGGGTCGGCGTCTGCACGCGGCCGAGCGACACGGCGCCGTCGAAGCTGGACCGCAGGCGGATGGTGGCGGCACGGGTCGCGTTCATGCCGACGATCCAGTCGGCCTCCGAGCGCGAACGGGCGGCCTGCTCGAGC
Organism: Patulibacter sp.; assembly: GCA_031119595.1. Lineage (GTDB taxonomy): Bacteria > Actinomycetota > Thermoleophilia > Solirubrobacterales > Solirubrobacteraceae > JAGIBJ01. Next base: position 7,115 of record JAVHXX010000104.1, read on the forward strand.
GTGTAGAGGTCCTGGGCATCGCGGAGGTTCTGGAAGGCGTCCTCCATGGCGGCCTTCGTCATCGACGAGAGCCAGAGGCGCTTGATCGGTAGCTCGCGCTTCGCGGCGCCGGCCTTCTCGTACAGGTACGCGAAGATCAGCTCGCCCTCGCGCCCGGCATCGCAGGCGTTGATGACGAGATCGACCTCGTCGTCCTTGAGCGCCTTCGTGACCACGCTCATCTGCTTCTTGCTGCGCTCGTCGCGGACGACGAGCTTGAAGGCGGGCGGCACGATCGGCAGGTCGGCCATGCGCCACTTCTTGAACTGCTCGCCGTACTCCTCCGGCTCTGCGAGCTGCACGAGGTGGCCGACGGCCCACGTGATCGTGTGCTCCGGGCCCTCGAGGAAGCCCTCACCCTTCTTGAACGGCCCGGGCAGGACCCGGGCGACGTCGCGGCCGACGGACGGTTTCTCGGCGATGATCAGGGTGCGGCTCACAGCGGGGCCAGCGTAGCGCGGGTCGACGCGCCGGGCGCAGCGCCCCGTGCTGCGGGCGCGGTCGGCGGGCTTCCCGTACGGCGTTATCACGCCACCGGGACGGCTTGGCGCGGTTCGCGGGCCGCGCGCGCCATGATACGGGCCGAGTTGTCTACCCGCCCGATGTCCGCGCGCCCGCACCTGGCGCACCTCCCCACGAGTGCCGCCGCCCGTCGCAGGCGGCGCCGCCGGCTGCTCATGCCGCTCGGCGTGGCCGCCGTCGGACTCGTCCTCGTCGCGCTCGGTCTGGCGTTCACGGGCGGAGACGACCGCCTCAAGGTGGGCACCCGATACGCCGTCGCCTACGCCAAGGGCGACTACGCGGCGATGTACGCGATGATCTCCGCCAGCGACCGGCGTTCGCTCACCGTCGACCGGTTCACCGAGCTCCAGCAGAACGCCCGCACCACCGCGACCGTCCAGAAGATCACGACGGGCGTCGTCACGAAGGCCGACCAGGATCGCGTCCGCGTGCCCGTGAAGGTGACGACGCGCCTCTTCGGCACGCTCTCCGGCGACCTCTACCTCCCGGTCGTCAAGGACGGCAACGTCACCAACATCAACTGGTCGCAGGTCCTCGCATTCCCCGGGCTGCGTGAGGGCGAGACGCTCCGGCGCACCACCACGCTCCCGGCGCGCGCCAGCATCATCGCCCAGGGCGGGATCACGCTCGTCCACGGAGCCGGAGCGAGCCGCGTGCCCGTCGCCGACACCGCCCTGAACTCGATCGTCGGGCAGGTCGGCCCGATCCCCGCCGACCAGAAGGACGCCTACGCGGCCCAGGGCTACCCCTCGGATGCCCTCGTCGGCCTCACCGGGCTCGAGCGCGTGTTCGAGTCGCGGCTGCGCGGAACCCCAGGCGGCGTGCTCTACGCCGGCGACCGCAAGCTCGCCTCGATCGCCGCCGACGCCGCCACGCCCGTCCACACGACCATCGAGCCGAAGGTCCAGCGGGCCGCGGTCACCGCCCTCGCCGGCCGGATCGGCGGGATCGCCGTCGTGAAGCCGAGCAACGGTGCGATCCTCGCGCTCGCCGGGTCCGCGTTCTCCGGGCTCCAGCCGCCCGGCTCGACGTTCAAGATCATCACCGCGACCGCCGCCCTCCGCTACAAGGCGGCCACCCTCTCCACGCAGTTCCCGGTCGAGACCGAGGCGACCCTCTCCGGCGTCGCCCTGCAGAACGCCGACGGCGAATCGTGCGGCGGCACGCTCCTCTCCGCCTTCGAGGTGTCCTGCAACTCCGTCTTCGCACCGCTCGGCGTGAAGGTCGGCGCGGCCAAGCTCGTCTCGATCGCCGAGGACTTCGGGTTCAACGCGGACCTCGGCATCCCCGGTGCGCAGATCAGCGTCATCCCGCCCGCCGACCAGATCGGCGACGACCTCGCCGTCGGCTCCAGCTCCATCGGCCAGGGCCGCGTCGTCGCGACGGCCCTCCAGATGGCGCTCGTCGCCGCGACCATCGGCGAACGCGGCCAACGCCCCCAGCTCACCCTCCAGGCCAACCAACCCGCCAAGCTCAAGCGCGTCATCCCCCGCGCCGTCGCCAGCCAGATGACGACCATGATGGCCGGCGTCGTCACCGCCGGCACCGGCGGCCTCGCGAAGATCTCCGGCGTCCAGGTCGCCGGCAAGACGGGCACCGCCGAACTCAAGACGACCCAGGGCACCTGCGACCCCGACAACCCGCCCGCCGGTGGCTGCCCCACCGACGAGGACGACAAGTCCGACACCACCGCCTGGTTCGCCGGGTTCGCGCCCGCCGGCTCCCCCAAAATCGCGATTGCCGTGCAGCTTCCCGGCCAGGGCAAGGGCGGCGACTCCGCCGCCCCGGCCTTCGCCACCGTCGGCGCCGCCGCCCTCGCCAAGTAGCGCCGGGCCGCGGGGCGGCTGCGTCCCCCGTGGCGGGCCTCGCGTGCCGGGACGGTGCCGGGGTGGCACGGCGCTCGTGCTCGTGGGCCCTGCTGGCTGTCCGTGGTACTTCGGACGGGTGGTGGCTGAGGGGCGGGGGTGTGGGGACCACCCCTGGGCTGCGGGCCGGCCTGTCCGTTTATGGCCTTGGGGGCCATAAACGGACATTCCGTCGCTGAACCGCCCCTGGGGTGGTCCCCACACCCCCGCCCCTCGCTCGAATACCCGCGTCGCACGCCGGTCCTCCGCAGTCGCTGCGGTGAGCACGAGCGCCGTGCGACCCGGGCCGTCCCTGCAGGCGTGGGGCCCGCCACGCGGGACGCGGCCGCCGCGCGTGCGGCGTCCTGGCGGAGGTCGTCGGGCCGGTGGTGGCGTGGGCCGGGGCGGGGCGGCGTTGCCGCCTCGGCCCGGCCGGGCGCTGCACGGGTGGTGTGCGCGGCCTGCGGTTGGGCGGGGACGTGGTGGTGAGCTCGGTCGCGCGTTGCCGAAGGCGCCGCGGTCCTCGCGCCGGGTGCGTGACGTGCCTCGAATCAGGCGGTCGATGTCACCCACCCGTTGGGCAGAAATGACCGTCTGATCCCAGGGCCGTGCGTTCCCGGAGCGTCGCGTCGATGACGGCCTGAGGGTGCGCCCAGAGCTCGGCCCGCTCGGGAATTCGACGAGCGCGTCGAGCCCCGTCCCCATGCAGCCCTTCCCGCGCACGGCGCGGCAAACCCTGCACGCACCCTCGCCAGGCGCGCCACCACAGCGCCCCATGCCACCGAGACCCAAGCACGCCTCAAGCACCGCCGCGGCGCCCCATGCCACCGAGACCCCGAGCACGCCTCGAGCGCCGCCCCGCCGGCGGAACACCACCACGGCGCACGGCAGCCGTCGCGCGGCGCATCAGCCGCAGGCGTCAGGCCGCCTCGCGGCGGCCGGGAGTCGGCGCTCCCGGCGGCTCACGCACCCCGCACGTTCCTCGGCTGGGGACGGGGGAGGTCCTGGGCGGACCGTGGCGACCGCAGGAAACGCGCCCTGCGAGAGACCGAAAGGGTGTCCGACCAGGATCTCCCCCGTTCCCAGCCACACCCACGCGCAAGGACCGAGCCGGAAGTGCTGACTCCCGGCCGCCCTGCGAGACGTCCTAGACGTCGAGGTTGATGCGCCCCGTGACGGT
>JAVHXX010000105.1 GCA_031119595.1 Patulibacter sp.
TCTGCCGTGGGTCCCGTCGCAGCTCCTCAACGTCGAGGTGAAGGACGCCGCGAACATCGTCCCGGGCAACGAGGTCCGCATCGGCGGCACGCGTGTCGGCATCGTCTCCAAGGAACACGCGAAGCGCTACCCGAGTGGCCTCGTCACCGCCGTGCTCACGCTCAAGCTCGACCAGGGCACGCAGAAGATCCCGACGAACTCGACGATCCTGATCCGTTCGCGGTCGCTGCTCGGCCTCAAGTACGTGCAGATCACTCCCGGTAACTCGACGAAGGACTTCGCCTGGGGCTCGAACGTGCCCCTCAAGAACGCGACCCCGGACCCGGTCGAGATCGACCAGCTCCTCAATACCTTCGACGAGCCGACCCGCAAGGGCCTCGAGGAGACGGTGAACGCCTATGGCGACGCTCTCGTGGGCCGCGGCTCCGTGCTCGGCCAGCTCATCGACGACGCCGGCCCGCTGGCGACCGACCTCGTCCCGGTGACGAAGATCCTCGCCGACCAGCAGAACGGCCTCGTACCGTTCCTGACCGCGCTGGGCCGCTTCACCGGTGAGCTCGCAGCGGCCGGTAACGCGACCGGCGGGCTCTTCCGCGACCTCGACCACACGACGGCCGCGATCGACCGCGCGAAGCCCGAGCTCGACCAGACGCTCGCCGAGGCGCCCGACGCCCTCGGCTCGACCGCGGCATCGCTGCGTGCGACCCGAGCGCTCATCGCACCGCACATCGAGCTGGCCAAGAACCTGCGCCCGGCATTCCAAGCGGTCGCCGATGGTGCGAGCGATCTCGCCGCCGCCTCGAAGGCCGGGGCGACCGGTCTGGCCGGCGTGCCGAAGTTCAGCCGCGATTTCGTGGGCGTGCTCGATCGCCTCGACCAGGTCGGCAACAGCTCCGTGGTCGCCCGAGGTCTCGACGGCCTCACGCAGTTCACGGCGAGCGCCCAGCCGGTCGTTGCCGCCCTGAACCGGACCGAGAGCACTTGCGGCTACCTCTCGCTGCTCTTCCGCAACATTGCCAGCGCAACTGCAGACGGCGACTCCACGGGCAACTGGCTCGGTGTGGTGCCCTACCTCGCCCCGTACGTCCCGAACGGCGAGAGCGTGCCGGCGACCGGCCCGGCAAGCGGCGCGATCGGTCTTCCGGCTTCCGCCTACGCGGACTCGGGAAGCGCCGGCATCCGGCAATCGATGATCAACGGCGGCTACCTCCACTCGGATGCCAAGCCAGTTGTCGGTGTTAACGGCGTCTGCCAGCCCGGCTACGAGAACCTGGGCGCATCCGACGCGACGATCAAGGCCGGCATCGTCACGACAGCGCCCGCCGTGAAGAACGCGACCATTTACAAGACCAAGCCGCCCGTCGGCTCGGAGTTCCGTCCCGCCGCGACCACCCCGAAGAGCGGGAGCAGCAAGTGAGCCGCGCCGCCCGCCGCGGGTACCGCAACCCGATGCGCGCCGGTCTCCTGACCGTGCTCGCGCTCGTGTTCGTGTCGTACTACGGCTTCAAGAAGGACAACCCCTTCCACCGCCCCTTCCACATCTCCGTCGTCGTGCAGAACGCGGCCGGCGTGAAGAAGGGGTCGCTGGTGCGCATCGCCGGTGTGAACGTCGGTGCCGTCCGCGACGTCAAGCGCTACCACGGCGCCGAAGCAGCCCTTGTCGACATGAACCTCAACAGCAACGGCCTTCCGGTGCACGAGGGCGCGACCGTCCGCATCCGTCCGCGACTGTTCCTCGAGGGCAACTTCGTCCTCGAGCTGAGCCCGGGCGCCCCGGGCTCGCCGGTCCTGAAGGACGGCGACACGATCCCGATCACGCACTCGTCCCGCGCGGTGCAGCTCGATGAGGTCCTCGCAACCCTGCAGGGCCCTGAGCGCAAGGACCTCCAGACCGTCATCCAGAAGCTCGGGGTCGCCTTCACCGAGGTCGACCAGTCCGACAAGGATCCGCTCACGAAGGGCCAGTCGGCCGGACAGTCGCTCCACGACACGATCAAGGCCGCCGGCGCCGCCGGCACGGACATCGAGCAGCTCGCGAAGGCCCTCGACGGTGAGAACCCGGGCGACCTGGCCGCCTCGATCCACTCCCTCGCCCAGGTGACCCAGCCGCTCGCCGACAACGCCGACGAGCTCGGTGAGCTCATCGACGGTCTCGACAAGACCGTGAGTGTCTTCGCGGACAACGCCACGAGCGTGCGCGAGAGCGTGTCGCAGCTCCCCGAGACGTTCCAGGTCGCGCAGACCGAGCTGCCGAAGATCAACGCGGCGCTGGACCCGATCGACAAGGTCTCCAGGAACGTGACCAAGGCGCTCGACAACGTCCCGGCGCTCGTGAAGGCATCCGGTCCGTTCCTCGATCAGACGAAGAGCTTCCCCTCAGCCGACGAGGGCGGGGCGCTTGCGAGCAGCCTCGAGCCGATCAGTTCCGGCTTGGCATCGGTTGCTCCGAACCTCGAAACCGTGTTGAACGACCTCGACCGTATTTCGACCTGCACGACCGGCGTACTCGTTCCGACCGCCAACCAGGTCATCACGTCGGACGGCGCACAGAACACCGGCCTGTCCGTCTACGACGAATTCCTCCGCGGCTTCGTCGGCATCACGAGTTCGTCCCAGAACTACGACGGAAACGGTGGTTACGTCCGCGCGGCCACGGCCCAAGGCACGAACTTCGTCAGCGGCACGCGGCAGCGGGTGCAGACCGAAGGCCCGAAGCCCGCGACGAAATTCATCGGCACGGCGAACTCGCAGCCGTTGGCTACCCGTCCGGCCAAACCGTCGAACACCTTCCTCCAGGGCAACACGTCGCCCTACTCGTTCGAGCACGCCTGCACGGCGGCTGAACTTCCGAACCTCAACAGCGTGCCCTCCGGTGCCGCGGACGGGACGGGCAAGTGAAGCGCGCACTCCAGCGGTACGGCATCCACTTCGCCGCGATCGTCTTCGTGATCGTCCTGGGCCTCGGTGGTGCGGGGTACATCCTCGGCAACCAGCGGTTCTACCTGCCGCACTGGGTACCGATCATCGGCTCCGACTTCGACGACTACACCGTCGACTTCAACTCCGCCAAGGCCGTCGTGCCGGGCCAGGGTCAGACCGTCACGATCGCCGGCGTCACCGTCGGCGAGATCGGTGACGTGAAGCTCGTGAACGGTCGCGGCCGCGTGACGATCAAGATCCGCAGCAAATACGCCAACCGCATCCACACGGATGCCAGCGCCTCGCTGCGTCCGCGGACGCCTCTCGAGGACATGATCGTGTACCTCGACCCGGGTACGAAGACGGCCCCGATCCTCAAGCCGGGCGGCAACATCCCTGCCTCACGGACGATGACGCCCACGGAGTTCGACCAGATCCTGTCGACGTTCGACCCGGACACCCGGGCGTACCTCGCGATCCTGCTCCAGCAGGGATCGATCGGCCTCGACGGCCAGGGCGGTTCCGACCTCGGCAAGGTCCTCAAGGGCCTCGAGCCCGCGACCACCTACTCAGCCCGCATCGCGAAGGCGCTCAAGTCCCGCAACGCGGAAGCCGCCCGAGCGGTGACCAGCCTGAAGACCGTCGCCGACGCCCTCGGGAAGAACACCGACGCCCTCGGCGCATTCATCCGGAACTCCGCCACGACCTTCCAGGCCGTCGGCGACACGCAGAACGACCTCAGCGGCGTCGTGAAGAAGAGCCCCGAGGCGCTCGAGTCCACCCGCACCCTCCTGAAGACGACGGGCGACCTGAGCGAGAAGCTCGGCAAGGCCACGAAGATCCTCGAGCGTCCGACCGAGCACCTCGATGCCGGGCTCGCGCAGCTCACGAAGTTCGCGAGCGCCGCGACGCCGGTCCTGAAGAACGACCTCCGTCCGTTCGCCCGCGAGGTCCAGGCTCCGCTCAAGAAGCTCCAGCCCGCCGTGCAGAACTTGCAGGACTCCTCCAAGAACGTCGCGACCGGTACGACCACTCTTCGACAGCTTTTCGACGGCTTGGCCTACAAGCCGACTGCCACCGACGACCTCAGCCCGCTCACGCTGGCTGGCTGGATCGGTCACGCTGGTCTGTCCCTCACGTCGAACCAGGATGCGGCTGGCGCAGTCGGACGTACCGTGCTCTACGCCGACTGCGGACTCGTCAACCAGGTCAAGCAGGTCCGCGGTCAGAGCCCGGTGGCCCGTGTCATCACAGACTTGCTTGGCACGCCCAACGAGACGACCCGTCTCCCGAATGGTCAGCTGGCCGGGCTTTCGTGTAACTAGCGCATGAACCGTCAAGTCCCCACACTCGGCAAGCTCCTCACGATGGTGATCTTCGCCCTCTCCTGCTTCGGCCTCACGCTCTTCCTGTGGCTGCAGTTCGGCGGTGCGGTGCCGTTCCAGGCCGCTGGCTACCGGATCACGACCTCATTCCCCGAGGCAACCCAGCTCGCGACCCAGGCGGATGTCCGCATCGCCGGTGTCGGCGTCGGCCGCGTCGAGAAGGTCACGCCAGGTAACGACGGCCGCGCGCACGTCGTCTTCCAGGTCAACCGTAAGTTCGCGCCACTCCCGATCGGCACGAAGGCGATCCTCGCCCAGAAGACCCTGCTCGGCGAGACGTACATCGCCCTGACCCCGCCGGACAAGCCCAGCGGGAAGTACATCAAGGAAGGCGGGGACATCCCGATCGGAGACGTCGGCGACACCGTCGAACTCGACGAGCTCTTCTCGACCTTCAACCCCGCCACGCGCCGCTACTTCCAGCAGTGGATGCAGGAGGGTGGCAAGGGCCTCACCGGTCAGGGCAGCAACGCCGGCATGGCGCTCGACGAACTCCAGCAGCTCGTCAGCGACGCCAAGGGTGTGGCGCAGACGCTCAACGAGCAGACCCCCTCGCTGCGGGTCGTCCTGAAGGACGGCACCACGACGCTGAACGCGGCGACCGCCCAGCGCGGCGCCCTTCAGAAGGCGATCACCGAGACCGACCGCGTCTTCAAGCAGACGGGCGACCAGGAGGCCGCGCTGACGGCCTTCATCCAGAAGCTTCCGAAGGCGCTCGAAGCGACGAAGACCGGCACGAAGGCCCTCGAGACCTTTGCCCGCAACACCGGCGACGACGTGCGGAACCTCGAACCGACGGCCAAGGCGCTCGCGCCGGCCGCCCGCTCGCTCGCCCGTGTCTCACCGCGAATCAAACAGCTTCTCGTCGGCGTCGAGCGCGTGAACGTGGCAGCGAAGAAGGGCCTCCCGGCGACGGAGGCGACGCTGCAGGCGCTGCCCTCTCTGCTCGACGGCCTTGATCCTTTCCTCAAGCAGCTCAACCCCATCGTCGCGTACGCCGGCCTCTACGCTGACCAGCTGAGCGGTGCGATCGGCAACCTCGCGGCGGCCACGAACACGAACAACGGGCTGAGCCAGCCGAACTACGTCGACGGCAGCCAGGCGAGGTACGTACGCGGCGCCCTCACACTGCAGAATTCCGGCCTGACCGCTGGGAGCACACGGTTCTCGACCGACCAGGGCAACGCGTACAAGCGGCCGAGTTTTGCCGACCTCATCGGCTCGGCCCTTCCGCAGTCCTACAGCGCGCAGAGCTGCGGGACGACGGTGCCGAGGATCCCGGACACGGACAACGCGACGCTGAACGAGAAGCAGTCGGTGCGCGAGCCGGCGCTGAAGGGCGCGGATACCACGCTCGTTGACGAGCTCAGGTACACGCTCTTCGACCAGTACGGCGTCTTCCCGGCCGCCGCCGACTCCACGACTCCGCAGCGTCCCGCGCCCACCACGCCCGGCACCGCGCCCGTCGACTGCACGGTGCAGGGTGGCTTCACCACGGGTGGTCGCCTGACCACCTACCCGCAGCTGCCCGCCGCCGCCACGAGTACTGACGCGCCGCTGCTCGGGAACTGACCGTGCTGGGTCGCCTGCTCGCGCTCGCCACCCGGGTGCCGCGAGCGACCCTGGGCGTGCTCGTGCTCCTCGCGGTCGTCGGTGGCGTGGTCGGGTCGATCGTGCCCGTCGACGGGCGCCTCGACCGGCTCGCGCCGAGCGGGAGCGACTCGCAGAAGGCGGGGGAGACCGAGCGCACGAGCTTCGGCGGTGACACCGCCACGATCGTGATCCGCGGCGACATGGTCCAGACGCTGCGCTCCGCCGACATCGTGACCCTGGCCGGCCTCGAGGGCTGTCTCGCCGGGGCCGCCGCGAAGGACGCGAAGGGGCCGTGCGCGACGATCCGCGACCTCAACGGCGTCGTCTCGGTGCAGGGTCCCGCGACCTACGTGAACACGGCGCTCGTCGAGATCCAGCAGGGCGCGCAGAACCGGATCGCCGCCGTGAGCAAGGCCGCGACCGACGCCCAGACCCGCGCCGAGGCGCTCGCGAAGAAGCGCGGTTACTCGAAGGCGCAGATCGACGAAGCCGGGAAGGCCGCGCTCCAGGTCACCCAGGTCCGCGGCCTCGCGGCACTCGCCCAGTACGCGAACAGCATCGGTCTCGGTGGTGCGCTCCTCACCGCCGACCTCACCGACAAGGCATTCGTCGCCAAGCTCCTGTTCGCGAAGGGCACCGACAACAAGCTCGGCCCGAAGCGCCGCCTCGCCTGGCTCATCCCGAACCGTCAGACGGCCCTCATGCAGGTGAACCTCGTCGGAAACCTCTCGGCCGGCAAGCGGGCGAAGGTCACGAAGGCGCTGCAGGCGGCGCTCGAGAACAAGGCGTTCCGGCTGAACGCGACCAAGGCGACCCTCAGCTTCACCGGTCTGGCCCCGGCCACCCAGACCCTCTCCGACGCGATCCGACGTTCCGCCCTCGCACTCGGTGCCGCGGCCCTGGTCGTGATGGCCGCCGTGCTGCTCCTCGCCCGTCGACTGCGCCGCCGCCTGCTCCCGGTGCTCGTCGCCGCGGCCGTGCTCGGCACGGCCCTCATGGTCCTCGCCATCCCGACCGGAGCGCTCTCCCTCGCGGTCGTCGTCGCCCTGCCCGTCCTCGTCGGACTCGCGGTCGACCAGGCCGTCCAGGCCCAGCTACGGCTGGAGCGCCGTCTCCACCCGGGAGCCCTGCGCACGCTCGTGATCGCCGGGGCCGGCGCGGCCGCCAGCGCGCTGGCGCTCCTCGCGAGCCCATTCGGCGTGGTGCGGACCGTCTCCGTCGCGCTCGCGGCCGCGATCCTGGTCGCCATCGTGCTCGCCGCCGTCGCCTCGGCAGCCGCGATCAGTCTCACGCGCAAGGCCCAGGCCCGGGCAACTCTGCGCACCCGTGGGGCGCCGAACCCGCCCCACCAGCCGACGGCCTTCACGCAGGCCGTCCACGACGCCGACGAGCTCGTCGGCAGTAGTGCGCCGGTGCGCGCCGGCACGGCCGCGGGCCGCCGCCTCAGCGCGGTCGCCGCCCGGATGACCCGCCCCGCGGCGATCGCGGTGGTCGCGATCGGCATCCTCGTCGCGGTCGCCGGTGCGGCCCTCGGCACCAAGACCAAGGTCCAGACCGACCTCACCGCGCTCGTCCCGGCGAAGAGCGCCGGTGCGAAGGAGCTGACCACGCTCCGGAGCGAGATCGGCACCGCCTCGACCGTGTCGCTCGTGGTGAAGACGAAGAACGTCGAGGATCCCGAGCTGTGGCGGTTCCTCACCGCGACGCAGCGCTCCGTGACGGCCGGTCGATCCGGTCGCTGCGACGGCCAAGGCCTGTGCACGCCGCTTCCGCTGGACGAGCTGTTCGGCACCACCGGCAAGGCCCTCCCGACCGACACCCAGGTCGCCACCGCGCTGGCAGCCCTCCCGCAGGCCATCCAGCGCGGCCTGATCGATCCGAAGCGCGGCGTGATCGCGTTGCCGTTCGGCATCGGCACCCTCGACGGCGCCAGGCAGCGCGTGCTCGTGCAGCAGCTCGACAAGCTCGCCGCTGCCGCGCCGAAGGGATCGACCGCGCAGGTCTCCGGACTCCCCGCCGTCGTTGCGGCCGGCGCCGACGCGCTCGAGTCTCCCGGCCGTCGCGCACTCCTGGCCGCGCTCGCGCTCCTGCTGCCCGGACTCGTCCTCCTCGCGACGCTCCGGTCATTCCGGCGGACCGTCGTCGCGCTCGTCCCGCCGGCGTTCGCGCTCGGCTGGAGCGAGCTCGCGATGTGGGCGCTCGGCGTTCCCCGGACCCCGCTCACGGCGGCGCTCGGTGTGCTCGTCGCCGCCGTCGCGGTCGAGTTCAGCGTGCTCCTCGGCGAGCGTTACGCGGCCCTGCGGAAGGTCGGCCTCGCCCGCGAGCGCGCGATCACCGCGACGCTCCGCGAGACCGGCGGCGCGGTCGCGATCTCCGCCGGGGCCACGATCGCCGGCTTCGCGATCCTCGGGCTGGCGTCGATCCCGGTGATCTCGCAGTTCGGCATCGCCACCGCCGTCGACCTCGCCGTCGTGCTCATCGCGCTGGTCGCGGTCGGGCCCGCGACGTGGGTCCTCTCCGACCGCGAACCCGCGGCGGCGGCACCGGCGCCCCGCCCGGTGGCGCCGGAGCGCGCCACCGTCGCGGGATAGGCTGAGCCGACATGGCAGGACGTGGATGGGCGAAGAGTCCGCCGCCGGAGCCGACCGGCGGCAAGGCGCGACCGCGCCCGTCGGAGCGTGCCAAGGGCGTGCAGCCCACGCCTGCGGAACGCCCAGCGACGAAGGCCTCGGCATCGACGCAGCCGACGACGGCCGCACGCCGCAAGAAGGCGCCTCCGTCGCCTGAGGCGATGGAGCGGGCCCGGGCCCTCCTGAACCCGCCGAAGGCGCCCTGGCACCCGTTGCCGCTCGCCGAGGCGGCCATCGTGATCGGCATGGTCGCGATGCTCGTGTCGGTTGCCCTGAAGAACGCGGTCGGCGCCTCGGCCGGCTTCACGCTCATCATCCTCGGCACCGGCGAGTTCAGCTGGCGGGAGCATCGCCACGGGTACCGTTCGCACGCGTCGATCCTCGGCGGCATCATCGCGCTCATCGTGGGGATCGTCGCCTGGCGCCTGCTCGGCGTGACCCGCAGCGTCTGCATCGGCATCGCCGTCGTGGTCTTCCTGATGGCGCTGGGCATGCTCGACCGGACCTACGTCCCGGCCCGGCAGCGCGGTTCGGCACCCGACGCGGAACCGCCGAGCGGCGACTGATCCGCGGACTCGTGCTCGCCGGCGGCTGGGCATCTGCCCGAGCGCAGCCGCCGGCTTGCAACAAGGTCGTGTGCCCGAGGGCGGCGACGTGGTCGCCGTCTCGGGGCGGCCCTGGGCCTAGACCAGGGAGAGGTCGCCCTGGAGCGACGCGAGGGCGTCCGCGATGGCGCGGCGCTGGCGGTCCGTGAGGGACCCGACGAGCTTGGTCTCCACGACCGGCACGGTGCTCAGGAGACGACGCGTGCGCTGCCCACCCCAGCGCCGCTGACAGCTCACGAGTTCACCGATCTCCATCCGCTCGATCTCGGCGGGGAGGTCGCGCAGGACCTCCGCCACCGTGAGGTCGCCCGCGGCGATCGCGCGTTTCGTACTGGCTCGCGCCAGGCGGATCTCGTTGGCCCGGGCGAGGGCGTGCAGATGCTGCGGCGCGGCGGCCGTAACTGCGGACATCGGTGTCCCTTTCTCGACTGCCGGGTGGGGCAGGCGAACGACTTCTCTCTCAGATAAGCGGACGGGTCCGTGGCCCTGGAGCCCCGGTCACCCAACGGCGGTGGACGCCGCCTGCACCGTTCCGGATCCCACGGAGCGGCGCGTTCGCTTGGAGCGAACCTACCGCGGTATGTGGAGCGCCGTCACAGTCATTTCCTGCTCGGAGCGGCTTTTTCGGACCGGGGTGGACGTCTGATGGGTCTTCAGAAAACTGGAGAAATGACGAATTGCGGTTGGCTGGCCAGGCCAGTGCACGGGCCATCTCGTGCACCATCACTCAGGCTCGACTTGAGCCTTACCCAAGATGTGGTGGCAGGTGTGCCCACATGGGCCGAATCGGGTTCCGAACCGGACGCAGACGTGCGCTTCACACGCCAGTCCGACGCGCTCCGTGGTGCCTCCGGAACGACTGTTCAGGCGTGCGCCGGAGCCGGGAGTGGTCCGTGCTCCGCGGTGAACGTCTTGATGACGTCCGCGAAGAGTTCGAGGGCCCGATCGAGATCCTCCCGCTCGTGCGTCGCCATGACACTCGTCCGGAGCATCGCTCCGCCGAGCGGTACCGCGGGATGCACGGCGACGTTCACGAACGCCCCGGCGTCCCAGAGCGCCTTCCACAGGAGGAACGCCTGCCAGTCCTCGCCGACGAGCACGGGAACGATCGGCGTGATGAGCGTCGAGCCGTCCGGCAGCGTCGTCGGCGGGACGACGTGCAGGCCCAGTGCGGTGAGTCCGGCGTGCCAGTACTCGGCGTTCTCGAGTTCCTTGGCGAGCAGCTGCGGGCCCTCGTCGGAGCGGATGATCCGCAGCGCGGCGAGCGCCGCGCCGACCGCGGCCGGCACCGCGGAGGCGGTGAACAGGTACGGGCGGCTCTGGAGCCGCAGGAACTGCACGAGCTCGTGGTTGCTCGCGATGAAGCCGCCGGCCGACGCGAGCGATTTGCTGAACGTGCCCATGCGCAGGTCGACGCGGTCCTCGGCGCCGAGGAGCTCGCAGGTGCCGGCGCCGCGCGCGCCGAGCACGCCGGCGCCGTGGGCCTCGTCG
>JAVHXX010000106.1 GCA_031119595.1 Patulibacter sp.
CCGCAAGGAGTTCGCGCGGGCCGTCGCCGACGCGAAGCGGCCCGAGACGCGCGAGAAGCGCATCGCCGACACCGTGACGAAGGTGCTCGCCGGCGAGAAGCCCCGGTAGCGGCCGGCTCCCGGCGCGGCGATGCGCCGCCGCGCCGGACCGACGGCGCTAGGCGGCGGCGCCGCGCGCGGCCGCGGTGATCGCCTGGAACGCGGCCGCCGGGTCGCGCTTGCCGAACACGGCCGAGCCGGCCACGAGCCAGTGCGCGCCGGCGCGGACGGCGTCGGGTGCGCTGTGTTCGTCGATGCCGCCGTCGACCTGCACGGTCGTGGTGGGCAACAGCCCGGCGGCGATCGTGGCGGTCTTGTCGATCGTCGACGGGATCAGCTTCTGGCCGCCCCACCCGGGGTTGACGGTCATGCAGAGCGCGAGGTCGAGGAGGTCCGTGACCTGCGCGAACACCTCCGTCGGCGTGCCGGGACACACCGCGAGGCCGGCGTGGACACCCTGCTCGCGGATGTGCTGGAGGATCCGGTGCACATGCGGCGTGGCCTCGGCGTGGAACGTGATGCCGTTGGCCCCGGCCTTCGCGAAGGCGTCGACCTGGCGCTCCGGGTCCTCGATCATGCAGTGCACGTCGAGGTAGATGTCGTCGGAGAGGCGCTCGCGCAGCGCCGCGACGACGTTCGGGCCGAAGGTGATCGGCGGCACGAACTGGCCGTCCATGATGTCGCAGTGGATGACCTTCGCGCCGGCCGCGACGACCTCGTCGACCGCGCTGCCGAGCGCGGCGAAATCGGCCGACAGGATCGACGGCAGCACCTCGATCGAGGGCGTGGTGGCGGCGGAGGAAGGGTCGCTCATCGACCGCGCAGCCTAGCGGCGGGACGCTCGCGGCGAAGCCTCGCCGACGAGGCCCGGCGCGTCAGACGGAACGCAGCAACGAGGTGCCGCAGTGGTTGCACGCGGGTGCAGGGCCGGCGATCGACGTCGCGATCGTGGCGTGCTCGCCGCAGTTCGGGCAGACCGACACGAGTTCCACGCGCCGCAGGCACTGATCGCACCGGTACCGACCCGGGAGATTGGTCGGAGAGAGGTGCCCGGTGCGGCAGATCGGACACGTGCTGCCTACGGCCATCGGCCCTGCATGTTGCCCGATGGACCGGCACCACGGGCCCCAGACCTATGCCCCACGATCCGGTGCGACCGGAGCGCGGCGACCACGCTCATTCGGGAACGGCGGTTCCGGAGATGCCGATGCGCCAGGGCACCTCGGCCATGTCGAAGAAGACCTCGGCCCCCGCAGACCGCATCGCCTCGGGATCGCTGTCGGTGGCCAGACCGAGCACCCGCGCGCCCGACGCGTGCGCGCCGGTCGCGCCCGTCGGGCTGTCCTCGACGACGACCGTCGCGGCAGGGTCGACCCCGAGCGCGGCCGCGGCGTGGAGGTAGAGGTCCGGATGTGGCTTGCCGCGGGTCACGTCGTCGCCGGAGAAGATCGGGGCGCCGCCGAGGACGGTGTCCATGCCGCTCGCGGGCAGCGTGACCCCCATCTTCTCACGCGATCCCTGCGACACCACGGCGATCGGGATGCCGGCCGCGAGCACGGCGCGGACCGCGTCCGCCGCGCCCGGGATCTGCTCGACCCCACGGCGGTACAGGACGAGGCGCTCGTCGATGAAGTCGCGCATCCAGCCGTCCGGGAGCGGATGCCCCAGGAGGCGGGCGGCTTCCTCGGCGACGAAGTCGAGGGACGTCCCCTTGATGACCTCACGGATCTCGTCCGGGGTCCGCTCCACGCCCTCGCGCGCGAGGCGCTCGGAGAGCACCCGCGCCGACGTGACCTCGGTGTCGATCAGCACGCCGTCGCAGTCGAAGAGGACCGCGGCCGGCAGGGGCCGCGAGGCGGAGGCGGGGTCGGGCATCGTGGCGCAGGCTACTGCCGCAGCAGCGCGTACTCGAAGCCGTCGGTGTGGTCGACGTGCGGCAGCACGGTGCGTCGGGATTCCACCGTGGCCTGGGTGCGCGAGAGGACCTCGTCGGACTCCTGCGGCCCGATCGAGCACACCGAATAGAGGATCCGGCCGCCGGGCGCGAGGAGCGGCAGGGCGGCATTGACCATGCGCTCCTGGAGCTCCGACAGCGCATCGATCGACTCGGGCGTGGCCCGCCAGCGGACGTCCGGCTGGCGCTGGAGCGTGCCGAGGGCCGCGCACGGCGGATCGAGCAGGATCGCGTCGACCTTGCCACGCAGCGCCGCGGGCGGCTTCAGCGCGTCGCCGACGACCACGCGGGCGTCGCCGGCACCGAGGCGGTCGAGGGTGCGCCGCAGTGCCGCCGCGCGGCCCTCGTGCTGCTCGACGGCGGTGATGCCCGCGCCGCCGCCCATGAGTGCGGCGAGGTGGCTCGTCTTGCCGCCGGGCGCGGCGCAGAGGTCGAGGACCGTCTCCCCCGGCTCGGGCGCGAGCATCCGGGCGGCGAGCATCGCGCCGCGGGCCTGCGGCACGATCGCGCCGAGGTCCCACTCCGCGGTCGACTCGAGGTCGACGGCTTCGTCGAGGACCAGCGCCTCGGGCAGTTCCTCGTCGCGGTGCGCGGCGACGCCGAGACTGCGCTCGACCTCGTCGACGGTCGCGTGGAGCGTGTTCACACGGATCGCGCGCTCGGCGGGCTCGTTGCAGCGGGCCAGGAGGGCGCGGGCGGCGTCCGGGCCGAGCTCGGCGAACCAGCGCTCGGCCAGCCACCGCGGGACGGAGTGCACGACCGCCGCGCCGCGCGGGGTCTCGTCGCTCGGGAGCGCCGGGAGTCCGTCGCGGACGACGCGCCGCAGGACGGCGTTGACCATCCGGTCGCCGCCGCGGTTGGAGATGCTCTTCGCGAGGTTGACGCTCTCGTCGACGGCGGCGTGCGCCGGGATCCGGTCGAGGAACGCGAGCTGGACGAGGCCGAGCTCGATCGGCACGCGCACCTGGACGTCGAGGTCGTGGGCGCGGCGGTCGGTGAGTTCCTCGATCCACCAGGCGAGCGTCGCGCGGCGTTGCACTGCGGCGTACACGAGCGTGCGGGCGAGCTGGTGCTCCCGGGAGTCGAGGCCCTGCGCCTCGGCGCGGAGTGCGCGATCGACGTAGGCGTCGTCCTCCTCCGCGCGGATCAGGGTGCGCAGGGCGACCTGGCGCGCGGACTTGACCCGGACGCGTCCGGGCTGGCCGCCGTCGTCGTACCCGTTCATCGGGAGCCCCGGCCGCGGAGCCAGCTGGCCGCGTCCATCGGCTTGCCGCCTGCGGGTTGGACGCGCGTAAGCGCGAGCGCTCCGAGGCGCACGGGCTCGGCATCGAGGTGGAGGAGATGGTCGTCGGTCACGGGTGGGTCTTCTTCCGGCCCGAGCAGTCGGGCCTCGTGGACGCCGAGCATGGCGCCGTCCGGGAGGGCGATGCGCGTGCCGATGTGGGGTGAGAGGGCGCGGACCATGCGCTCGTTGATCTCGGCGGGGGCCGCCGGGTCGAGCGTGCGGTCGTCCGCGGTGATCTTCTCCGCGTAGGTGATGCCGTCGCCCGGTTGGTCGACGAACGGCGTGCGCTCGTCGAGCGCGCGGATGAGGAGGTCGGAGCCGAGCGTGGCGAGCCGCGGGGCGAGGGTGCCGTACGTGTCGGCGGGGTCGATCGGGATCGCCTCCTGCAGCGCGACGGGGCCGGAGTCGAGGCCGGCCTCGAGCTGCATGATGCTCACGCCGGTCTCGGCGTCGCCGGCGGCGATCGCACGCTCGATCGGGGCGGCACCACGCCAGCGGGGCAGCAGCGACGGGTGCACGTTGTAGATCGGGGCCGAGGAGAGCAGCGGCTCCCGCACGATGGCGCCGTACGCGCAGACCACGAGCGCCTCGGCCTGCTCGGCGAGCACGGTCGCGGTCGCGTCCTCGTCCGAGAGGTTGTCGGGCTGGAACACCGGAATCCCGAGCTCGCGGGCGGCGTCGGCCACCGGTGGGGCCTGCAGCTTCTGGCCGCGGCCGGCCTTGCGGTCCGGGCGGGTGACGACGAGCGACGGCGCGTGGTCGCTCGCGGCGAGCCGCCGCAGGACGGTGACCGCGAACTCGGACGTGCCGAGGTAGACGGTCTTCACGCGCGATCCGCGGCGGGCTCGGCAGACGCCGACGGGTCGCCGGCGCCCGCGGGGCCCTCGCCCTCGGCGGTGGCGCCGTCGGGGCGGATCATCGGCTCCCCGGACTGCAGCGCCTTCAGGGCCGCGCGGCGCCACTCGGGCGTGGTGCGCTCGAGGATCAGGACGCCGTCGAGGTGGTCGTTCTCGTGCTGCACGATGCGGGCCGTGAACCCGTCGAGGCGCTCGTCGACGTCGCGACCGGCGGCATCCTTGCCCCGCAGCCGCACGGCGGCCGGGCGCTCGACGGGCATGTACAGGCCGACGAGGCTGAGACAGCCCTCGTCCTCGGTCTCGAGCACCTCGGTGATCGGTTCGATGACCGGGTTGATGATCGCGCGCGCCGGACCGTCGCCGTCCTCGCGGTACACGAACATGCGGATCGGGCGGCCGACCTGCGGGGCAGCCAGGCCGACGCCGATGGCGTCGTCCATGAGGGCGACCATGTGCGCCGCAAACGACATGAGCTCATCGTCGAAGACCGTGATCTCCGCGGCGGTGGTGCGCAGGACGGGATCGCCGAGCTGCACGATCTGGGCGAGGGCCGCGTCGCGGCGTGCCTGCTCCTCCGGCGTCAGCTCGGGGCGCGCGCTCGCTTCGTTCTCCTCTTCGGCCACGGGCCCATGGTACCCGCGGCCCACTCCGGCCGCCGGGCCGTCGGCGCGGCCCCGTGGGCGCTGCCGCCGCCGGCCGCGTGACGCCCCGTCACGCGGCACTCGGTCGGCACCCCGAGGGCCTTCCGGTACGCCCGTACGGTGCTCGCCGCCGTAGGCTCGGTCGCATGAGCCCGTGGGCCAAACTCGCGATCGCCATCCTCGTCGAGGTCGGCGCGACGATCTCGCTGCGCCAGAGCGACAACCTCTCGAACCTCGGCTGGACCGCCGCGATGATCGTCGGGTACATCGCGTCGTTCTGGCTGCTGGCGCAGATCACCGACCAGCTCGAGATCGGCACCATCTACGCCGTCTGGTCGGGTGCCGGCACGGCGATCGTCGCCGCGCTCGGGGTGTGGCTGTTCGACGAACGCGTCACGGGCACGCGCATCGCGGGCGTGATCCTGATCATCCTCGGCGTCGTGGCGCTCAATCTCGACGGCGGCCACGGCAGCGCGTCCGAGACGCACGCCACGGGCGACGCCTCCCCGCGGGTCCCCTCGGCCGGCGACTGAGGTCGCCGCCGGACCGGTCTGCCTACTGCGGCGAGACGTCGACCATGATCTGCGCGCGCTGCTGTCCGGCACGGCGCTCGATCGGAGCGAGCGCCTCACGCACGGCCTCGACGGCGGCCGCGCGCCGGTCGACCTTGAGCTGGATCTGCTGGCGCTCCTTGCCCCGCAGGCGGAAGAGCGTCGACGGACCGAGCACGTCGCCGACGTTCGCGGCGACGAGCGGCTTCATCACCGCGCGGGCCAGATCGCGGGCGACGGTCTGGTCGTGGTGCGAGAACACCAGCCGGATGACCGTCGAGTAGGGCGGGTTGTGGAAGTCGCGGCGGTGGGCGAGTTCGACGGCGAGGAAGCCGTCGGCGTCGTGCTGCGCCGCAGCCACGATCGCTGGATGGGTCGGGTTCGTGGTCTGCACGATGACCTTGCCGTGGCCGTCTCCCCCGCGCCCCGCGCGGCCCGCGAGCTGCGTGATCAGCGAGAAGGTGCGCTCCTCCGAGCGGAAGTCCGGGAACCGCAGCGTGGAATCCGCGTCGAGGACGACGCCCAGTTCGACGTCCGGGAAGTCGTGGCCCTTCGCGACGAGCTGCGTCCCCACGAGCACCGCGCGCTCGCTCGCCCCGAACTCGGCGAGCAGCCGCCCGGGGTCGGTCACGTCGGCGTCGACCCGGAGCACGTTCAGGCCGAGCTGGGCGAGCTCCGTCTCGAGGCGCTCCGTGCCCACGCCGTGCTGCGCGATCGACACCGATCCGCAGGCCGGGCAGGTCGCGGGGACGCGCTCCACATGACCGCAGTGGTGGCAGTCCATCGTCTGGCGACCCTTGTGCAGCACGAGAGTTACGTCGCAGTTCGGGCAGCCCCAGGCGTGGCCGCATTCGCGGCACTCGAGGAAGTTCGACCAGCCGCGGCGGTTGAGCAGCACGATCGCCTTGCGGGCGTCGGTGAGGGCCTCGCGGGTGGTCGGATGGAGCAGGGTCGGCACGCGGCGCATGTCGACGATCTCGACGGGCGGCATCGCGCGCCCGTCGACGCGCTGCGTCATCCGCACGATCTCGAGCGCGGCCATGCTCTCGGGTCGCGGCGTCGCGGAGCCGCACAGCAGCAATGCTCCGTGGTGGCGGGCGCGCCACGCGGCGACGCGGCGGGCGTCGTAGCGCGGATCCTCGCCGGACTTGAACGACGAGTCGTGCTCCTCGTCGACGATCACCAGGCCGACGTCCTCCAGCGGCGCGAACACCGCCGATCGCGCGCCGACCACGATCCGTGCCTCGCCGGTCCGCACACGCCACCACTCGTCGCGGCGCTGGCCGGTCGAGAGGCCCGAGTGGATCGTGGCGACGATGTCTCCGAACCGCTCGCGGAAGCGGTGCACGATCTGCGGCGTGAGCCCGATCTCGGGCACGAGCACGAGCGCCGTGCGGCCGGAGGCGAGCGTCTCCTCGGTCGCCCGCAAGTAGACCTCGGTCTTGCCCGATCCGGTCACGCCGTGGAGGAGCAGCGAGCCGCCGCCGTCCTGGGCGAGAACCTCGGAAATGCGGCGCAATGCGGACAGCTGTTCCTCGGTGGCCGCCGGGGCGACGCGCGCACTCGAACCGACCGCGTGATTCGCGGGAGCGCGGCGCTCGTCGGCGAGCTCCACGACCACGAGGCCGCGCTTCTCGAGCGTGCGCCACCGTGCGACCTCGTCGCCTGCGGGCCGCGGGCCGTCCTCGCGAAGCGAGGTCAGCAGCGTCTCCTGTGCCGCCGTGAGCTTGGGCGCCTTGCGCGCCGGCGACGCGTCGACCTCGGCCTCCGCATCGTCGATCGGGCCGGCGTCCTCGCCTCCGCCACCGGGGCCGTCCTCGTCTGCGAGGCGCACCCAGAGCCGCTGCTTCGCCTTGCCCGCCGGCGGCGTCACGAGGCCCAGCGCCCGCGCCGTGGTGGAGGCGACGTCGTCGGCGAGCCACTGCGCGAGTTCGGTCAGTTCGGGCGGCACGCTGCGGTCCTCGACGACCTCGACGGGTTTGAGCTTGGCCTCGTCGAAGTCGCTCTCGGTCGCCCGCGCGACGATCACCCCGTCGACGATCCGCCCCCGCCCGAGCGGGATGCGCACCACCGTGCCGACGGCCGCCAGCGAGTCGTCGAGGTAGTCGAGCGCGCCGGGCATGCCACGGGCCGTGACGAGCGGCAGGACCTTGGCGACGGCGGGCACCGCAGCATGATCGCAGCATCGCGAGCGTGCCCCGGAACGCCCGCGCGGACGGGTCGTCGAACGTCCGTGCCACGAGCCGCGGCCGAGCCCTGACCGGGACATCGGTCGACACCGCCCGTCCGATCGGTACACTTGCGTACCACTATGGCTGCTTCGCCCGAACACCTCGACGTCCTGATCGTGGGAGCCGGCCTCTCTGGCATCGGCGCCGCCCACCACCTGATGGAGCACCATCCGGGGAAGTCGTTCGCGATCCTCGAATCGCGTGCGGAGCTCGGCGGCACGTGGAGCCTCTTCAAGTACCCCGGGATCCGCTCGGACTCCGACATGTCGACGCTCGGGTTCGGGTTCCGCCCGTGGAACGAGCCCCGCACCCTCGCCGACGGCCCGGCGATCCTGGACTACCTCCGCGAGACCGCCGCGGAAGACGGCACCGACGCGAAGATCCGCTACGACCACAAGGTCCTCGGCGCATCGTGGTCGAGCGACGACGCCCGGTGGACCGTCGACGTGGAGACCGGTGGCGAGGCGATCCAGCTCACGACGTCGATGCTGCTGAGCTGCAGCGGCTACTACCGCTACGACCAGGGGTACACGCCGGAGTTCGCCGGCCGCGACCGGTTCGAGGGCGACATCATCCACCCGCAGCTGTGGCCGGAGGACTTCGACTACACCGGCAAGCGCGTCGTGGTCATCGGGTCCGGCGCCACCGCGATCACCCTCGTGCCGGCGATGGTCGACCGCGCGGAGCACGTGACGATGCTCCAGCGATCGCCCACGTACATCGCGAGCCTCCCCGCGATCGACCCGCTCGCCAAGGCGCTGCGGAAGGTGCTCCCGGAGACCCCGACGTACAAGATCGTGCGCTGGAAGAACGTCGCCCTGCAGATGGTCAGCTACAACATCAGCCGCCGGTTCCCCGACCGGATGACGAAGTTCTTCATCGGGAACGTCGCCAAGCAGCTGCCCGACGGCTACGACGTCGGCCGGCACTTCACCCCGAGGTACAACCCCTGGGACGAGCGCCTCTGCGTGGTCCCGCACGGCAACCTCTTCAAGGCGATCCGGGCCGGGAAGGCGTCCGTGGTGACCGACCACATCGACACCTTCACCGAGAAGGGGATCCTCCTGACCTCCGGTGAAGAGCTCGAAGCCGACGTGATCATCACGGCCACCGGGCTCAATCTGCAGCTGTTCGGCGGGATCCAGCTCGAAGTCGACGGCGCGCCGGTCGTGATGCCCGAGACCATGACCTACAAGGGCATGATGCTCGGCGGCGTTCCCAACTTCGCCTTCGCCATCGGCTACACGAACGCCTCGTGGACGCTCAAGGCCGACCTCACCGGCGAGTACATCTCCCGGCTCATGGAGCACATGGCCGAGCACGGCTTCGACATCTGCGTGCCCGAGCTGACCGACCCCACCGTCGAGGAGGAGCCGCTCCTCGACTTCCGCTCCGGCTACGTGCAGCGCTCGATCGCGACACTCCCCAAGCAGGGCAGCAAGTCGCCCTGGAGGCTCAAGCAGAGCTACCCGTTCGACCTCGCCACGATCCGCTTCGGGCAGGTCGACGACGGCACCATGCAATTCCGCACCGCCCGCGGTGCGAAGACGTCCGCGGCGCCGGCCGCGGCCAACGCCGCCTAGGCACCACCCCACCCCACCCGAGGACCCCATGAGCACCATCTCCGGCCGCGTCGCGGTCGTCACGGGCGCGGGCTCCGGCATCGGCCGGGCCCTCGCCCTCGAGCTCGCCCGCCGCGGCGCGAAGCTCGCCCTCTCCGACGTCAACGAGGACGGCGTCGCCGAGACGGCCTCCCAGGCGAAGGCACTCGGCTCTGCCGACGTGGTCTCCGGCAAGCTCGACGTGAGCGACCGCCAGGCGTTCTTCGCGTACGCCGACGAGGTCGTCTCGCATTTCGGCGTCGTCAACCAGATCTACAACAACGCCGGCATCGCGTTCTCCCGGACCGTGCTCGAGTCCGAGATGGAGGACTACGACCGCGTCTTCTCGATCAACCTCCTCGGCGTCATCACCGGCACGAAGGCGTTCCTGCCGCACCTGATCGCCTCGGGCGCCGGCCACGTCGTCAACGTGTCGAGCCTCAACGGGATCATGGCCCAGCCCGAGATGAGCCAGTACTGCGCGGCGAAGTACGCGGTGCGCGGGTTCACGGAGACCCTCCGGATGGAGATGCTCATGGCCCGCACGCCCGTGCAGGTCACGGTCGTGCACCCGGGCGGCGTGAAGACGAACATCGCGACGGCTGCCGCCGAGGCCCAGCTCGCCCGCGAGGGCGACGACGATCCGGAGCTCCGTGCAACGGCCGATGCCCGCACCAAGCTCTACAACGAGAAGTTCCTGAAGATGCCGGCGTCGAAGGCCGCGGAGATCATCCTCAGGGGCGTCGAGAAGAACAAGGCCCGCGTGGTCGTCGGCAACGACGCCCGAGCCCTGGACCTCCTCGTGCGCGCCGCTCCGACGCGGTACCAGGCCGAGGTCACGAAGGCCCTGCGCCGGATGTACCGGTAGAACGCGCCGCGCGCGGGAGGCCCTGGCCATCGACGGCCGAGCCTCCCGCGCGCGACGAGAGCATCTGGGCGGGCGTCGCCGCTACGCGGCGGTACCCACGAAGCCGGCGGCCTCCTGGAGCGGCTCGACCTTGTTCGGGGCCTCCCAGGTGAAGTCCGGGTCGTTGCGGCCGAAGTGGCCGTACGCAGCGGTCTTCTGGAAGATCGGGCGGAAGAGGTCGAGCTCCTGGCGGAAGGCGCCCGGGCGGAGGTCGAAGGTCTGGCGGACGGCCTCCTCGATCTTGCTGCGCTCGATCTTCTCGGTGCCGAACGTCTCGACGTAGATCGAGACCGGGTGCGCGACGCCGATGGCGTAGGCGACCTGGACCTCGGCGCGGTCGGCGAGGCCGGCGGCGACGACGTTCTTGGCGACCCAGCGGGTGGCGTAGGCAGCGGAGCGGTCGACCTTCGACGAGTCCTTGCCGGAGAACGCACCGCCGCCGTGGCGGGCGAAGCCGCCGTAGGTGTCGACGATGATCTTGCGGCCGG
>JAVHXX010000107.1 GCA_031119595.1 Patulibacter sp.
GGCACCGCGGGCGCCCGCGGTGCGACCGGAGCCACGGGCGCGGCCGGCCCCCAGGGGCCCGCCGGAAAGGACGCCCCGGCACCGACGACGCCGCTCCCGACCTACGCCGGCGCGCGGTACGTGTTCGGGTTCTCCAACAGTGCGTTCACCGTCGCGCAGGTCGCCGGGTGCTCGCGGCCTCGCTTCGACCAGCTGCCGCTCGACTGCCAGATCACGATGAAGGGCCTCCCGACCGGCGAGCTCCTCACCTGGATCCAGGCGGCGATGTCCGGCTCGGCCGCCCAGATCAAGGACGCCGACATCCTCCAGCTCGACTTCTCGCTCAAGCCACTGGTCCGCGTGGACCTGAAGCAGGCCTTCATCAAGCGCGTCGCGGTCACACCCGTCGACGGCGGCGCCACCAACGCGCTCCAGACGACCATCACGCTCGTGAGCGACGACGTCACGCGGCGCGTCGCCACGACCGCCGACACCCCGACGATGACCGATCCGAAGGTCAGCAACACGCAACTCGCGTCCAACTTCTCGGCGAGCATCGACGGCGTCCCCGACCCGCGCGCGATCTCGGTCGACGGCATCGGCTTCACCCGCGCGGTGGTGCCCGCGACCGCCACCGCACCCCGCACGCCCGGGGCGCTCACCCCGGACGTGATGAACGTCGTCGCCGGCTCGCTCGACGACGCCCTCCGGCCCTGGTCGGACGCTGCCGCGGCCGGTGGCGGCGCACGCACCTTCACGGTGACGTTCTTCGGGCCGGACATGAAGGCGGTGCTCGGGGCGTGGACGGTGACGCAGACGAAGCCGCTCGGCGAGGTGTCGCCGTTCACCGAGGGCGCCACGCCCGACGCCTCCGGGCGCCTTCGGGTCGCGGTGCAGGGCACCGGCGTGGCGCTCACCACCGGCCCGGCGTGATCGTGACCCTCTGACGCGCGCGCCGCGCGCGGGCCTCAGATCGCGTCGTCGCCGAGGAGCTCGAGCTCGATCGGGACGCGCACGGGCAGCATCGCCGTGAGCGCCGCGACGTCGTCCACGATGAGATCGGCCTCGCCGAGGGCGGCGTCGGCGTGACTCGTGCGCACGGCGACGACCTGCATCCCGGCGGCGCGGCCCGCTGCCACGCCGGCCGGCGCATCCTCGACCACGAGGCAGTCCTCCGGGCGCAGGCCGAGCAGCTCGGCGGCGAGGAGGTACGGGTCGGGGTTCGGCTTGACCAGCTCGGTGCGTTCGGCGGTGACGACGATCGAGGGCACCGGCAGGCCGGCCACGGCGATGCGGGCGTCGGCCAGCGGTGCGGTGCAGGAGGTGACGATCGCGACCTCCAGCCCCCACGGTGCATCCGGCGCGAGCAGCTCGGCGGCACCCGG
The DNA here is from genome assembly GCA_031119595.1 of Patulibacter sp. Classification (GTDB taxonomy): domain Bacteria; phylum Actinomycetota; class Thermoleophilia; order Solirubrobacterales; family Solirubrobacteraceae; genus JAGIBJ01. The sequence continues at coordinate 1,365 of JAVHXX010000107.1, forward strand.
CAGCGCGACCACGCCCTCGACGTCCTCGATCTCGCGGCGCTCGAGGTCCGCGGCCTCGACATCGGCGTCGAGCTGCGGCGCGAGCATCTGCACGACCTCGCGCGCGGGGATCCCGTGCGGGTGTTCGTCCCACGGGGTCACCCCGCGGTCGGCCATCCAGGCGCCGTAGACCCGCGTGGTCGCGGCGGTCGAGTCGATGAGGGTGCCGTCGAGATCGCTGAGGATCGCGCGCACGGCGGCGAGGTCGAGGGGTCGGCTCACCGGGGACAGGCTACGGAGGCTCGACGGCGGACTGGCCGCGGCAGCCCGGGCCGCACCGCCGATCCGGCAGGATGGAGGCGGTGAGCGACGCCCCGACCGACCCCGCAGCCGACCCGGCCGACCGACCGCTGGTCGTGCTCGCCATCGGCGACATCGTCGGCTCGGCGGGTCGCAAGGCGCTGAACCGCGTGCTGCCGGTGCTCAAGGCGGACCACCAGCCGGACCTCGTGATCGTGAACGGCGAGAACGCCGCCGGTGGCATCGGGATCAACGCACGGTCGGTCGACGAGATCACCCGCGCCGGGGCCGACGTGATCACGCTCGGCAACCACGCCTACCGCCAGTACGACGTCCACAAGCTCCTCGACGACCGCGAGGAACTCCTGCGGCCCGCCAACCACCTCGCGTCGCAGCCGGGCCACGGGTACTGCATCGTCGAGCGCGGCGGGCAGCGGATCGGCGTGGTGAACCTCCAGGGCAACGTCTTCCTCGAGACCGGCCGCCACGCGTTCTCGGAGATCGACGCGGTGCTGGCGAAGATCCGCAAGCAGGTCGACCACATCGTCGTCGACTTCCACGCCGAGGCCACGAGCGAGAAGATCGCGATGGGCTGGCACCTCGACGGCCGCGTGAGCGCGATGGTGGGCACCCACACGCATGTGCCGACCGCTGACCTGCGCGTCCTGCCGGGCGGCACCGCGTACATCACCGACCTCGGCATGACGGGCTCGCGCGATGGCGTGATCGGGATGGAGCGCGAGCCGTCGCTGCGGAAGTTCGTCACGCACATGCACTCGCGGTACGAGCCGGCCGAGAAGGACCCGTGGCTGATGGGCGTGAAGATCACGCTCAGCCGCACCGAGCGCCTGCGGGCGCTCTCGATCGAGCAGCTGCTGATCAAGGCGTGACGCACGCCCCGCCGGCCGGCGGAAGCGGTGCAACGGGCCTCACCACCGAACCGTGCCCAACACCCGCCGAGGCCGGGCTTGCCCACGCCGAGTTCGCCCCCGTGTAAGGAAGCGGACGCCCTGGCGCGGATACGTTCGAGCGATGGCCCGTCCACGCCTCGCCCTGCTGTCCGTCCTCGCCGCCACGGCCGCGGGGATCAGCGCACTGCCGGGCACGCCCGCCGCGGCGTCGGGGATCAGCGTGAGCGTGGGGGCGAGCGTCGACCTCACCGTGCCCGGCCTGCCACCGATCAAGGTCCCCGGGATCCCGAAGCTGCCGACCGCGCCCGGGCTGCCGAAGCCGACCACGCCGTCGCCCACGACGCCCACGCTGCCGACGACCCCGCCCGTCCCGGGTGGCGCGGCGAACCCACTCGCGCCGATCCTCGCCCCGACCAAGGTGCAGAGCAATCTCGGCCCGGCCGCGACCTACGACCCGGGCCCGGAGAAGTACGGCGAGACGATCTCCTACGACGTCCCGATCACCATGCGCGACGGCGTCGTCCTCCGCGGCGACGTCCACATGCCCACCGATCTCGCCACCGGTCAGCCCGCAGCCGGTCCGTTCCCGGTGATCCTCAGCGAGACGCCGTACGGCAAGCAGCTCGGCGCGATCAGCCCGACCACCGCCGAGCTCACCGGATACGAGCCCGCGCTCGTGAAGCGCGGCTACATCCAGCTCATCGTCGACGTGCGCGGCACGGGCGGCTCCGAGGGCAACTTCGACCTCCTCTCGCCGACCGAGCAGAAGGACTCGGTGCAGGTCATCGACTACGCCAGCACGCTGCCCCACTCGACCGGCAAGGTCGGGATGCTCGGCCTCTCGTACGTGGGCATCACGCAGCTGCTCGCCGCCGAGAACGTCGGCCCGAACTCGCCCCTCAAGGCGATCCTGCCGATCATGGCCACGAACGACCCGTACCGCGAGCTCGCCTCCGACGGCGGCCTGCTCAACCTCGCGTCGACCCCGGCCTACGCGGAACTCGTCAACGCCGCCTCGACCCTGAACCCGTCCGCGCAGCTCCCGCGGGCGCCGCTCTACGGCGCCGCGCTCACGGGCATCCACGGCATCGGGTCGACGTACTGGTCGGCGAGCACGATCGGCAAGGCCCTGCTCGGCCAGGACGAGGCCTACGACCAGAGCTACTGGCGCGCCCGCAGCCCCGGTGCCCACCTCGACCAGATCGTGAAGAACGGCGTCGCGGCGTTCCTCATCGGCGGCTCGTACGACGTCTTCCAGAGTGGTGAGCTCCTGAACTTCGTCGGCCTGCAGAACGCCGCCGCCGGCCTCCCGACCACCGGTCCGCTGCAGTCGGGCCAGCCGCTCACCGGCAAGTACCAGCTGCTCGTCGGGCCCTGGTACCACATGGCCCACTTCGACCAGATCGACCTCCAGCGCACCGAGCTGGCCTGGTTCGATCACTGGCTGAAGGGGGTCGACACCGGCCTCGCGGACACGACCCAGCCGCTCCACGTGATCGAGCCGAGCGGCGGCCGCTACGACACCGGCCAGCTCCCCCTCGCGAACTCGACCCCGACGAAGCTCTACCTCGGCAAGGCCCAGCTGCGCACCGCACCGCCGACCGGCAAGCGCGGCGCCGACGCGATCGCGTGGTCCGGCGCGAGCATCGCCTGCAACCGGTCGAGCGAGCAGTGGTTCACCGGCCTGCCGAACCAGGGTCTGAACGCGATCGGGCTGCAGGATCCCTGCGCGACGAACCGCCCGGCCACGCCGGACTCGCCCATCCAGCGGTCGTACACGACCGCGCCCGTGGCCTCGGACACCCGCATCGCCGGCCCGGGGACGCTCACCCTCGCCGCGACGGCGACCACGAAGGACGCGGAGTTCATCGCCACGCTCCAGGACGTCGACCCGAAGGGCAACGTCACCGACCTGACCGGCGGCTCGCTGCTCGGCAGCCACCGCGCCGTCGACACCTCGCAGTCGTGGCTCGGCGCCGGCGGCGACCCGCTCCTCACCTGGCATCCGTACACGAAGGCCGCCAAGCAGCCGGTCGTGCCGGGCAAGCTCACCCGCTTCGACGTGCCGCTGCGCCCGATCTTCACGACCCTCCCCGCCGGCCACCGGCTGCGCGTGGTGATCACGACGAGCGAGCTGCCGCACGTGATCGCGATCCCGGAAGACCTGAAGAACCTCGTCGGCGGGGTCTACGCGATCCAGCGCAACGCGGCCGCGGCGTCGTTCCTCCAGCTTCCGCTCGGGCCCGCGAGCTGAGCGCCGGCTCGGGCCGCCGGTACGGTGGTGGCCGATGCTCGCGTACCGGTTCGCCACCACCGTCGACGTGCCCGCGATCCACGCCCTCGTGGAGTCCGCGTACCGCGGCGAGGCGAGTGAGCAGGGCTGGACGAGCGAGTCGCATCTCCTGGGCGGCCAGCGCATCGACGAAGGCATGCTCGTCGACCTGCTGAGCACGCCCGGGGCGCTCGTCGTGCTCGTCGAACGGGACGCGCGCCTCGTGGCCTGCTGCGAGCTGCGCGGGCCGATCGGCACGATCGGCGACGACCCGGCGATCGTCACCCCGGACGACGGGCCGGTCGGCGCCGCGTACTTCGGGATGTTCGCGGTCGACCCGACCCTCCAGGGCGACGGCATCGGCCGCGAGGTGCTCGCCGAGGCCGAGCGGATCGCCGCGAGCCAGCTCGGCGCCACGCGCATGGAGATGACCGTGATCGAGCAGCGGGGGGCGCTCGTGGGCTGGTACGAACGCCGCGGCTACGCCCGCACCGGCGAGGTCAAGCCCTTCCCGTACGGCGACGAGCGCTTCGGGCTGCCGAAGGTCGACGACCTGCGGATGGTCGTGCTCGCGAAGGACCTGGCGCGCGCCTGACGCTGCGGCGGCGAGCCGGCCTCAGGACCCGGCCGCGGCGAGGACCGGCTCGCGGAAGCGCAGTCGCATCAACCCGAGGCCGGCAAGCAGCGCGAGGACCGTGCCCGTGTCGGTCCAACCGCGTCCCGGGACGTGGAGCCGGATCGCCGTTCGGCCGTCGACCGTGATGCCGGGATCGAGATCGTGGATGGAGCGCGGCATGCGTGCCGCGGCGACGACGAGCCAGACGAGCCCGGCCGCGAGGACGAGCAGACCCATCCGTGCGGCGCGGCGTGCGCGACGCCGGCGGATGATTCCGATCGCGAGCGCGGCGCTCCCGAGGACCGTGATCGCGATACCGAGCGCCACGCCGGTGCGACTCGGCGCGCCGAGCGTGAAGACCGCGGCGTACGCCGGCGCCCCGACGGTGACCGTGCTGTAGCCGCCTTCGATCCCGAGCCGGTCACCGGCCGGGGGCTCGAATCGGCTGACCCCGATCACGAGGCACGTGATGGCCGCGGTCCAGACCAGGAGCACCATCCAGGAGCGCAGGCGGCGGACGGCGACGCGGTCGTCAGCCATCCTCGCGCTCGTCGATCTCCCGGAACTCCGCGGCGATCGCCTCATCGCGGGCCTTCGCCTCGATCAGCTCGGCGAGGTCGATCTTCGTGAGCGCGGTCTTCACGCGCCAGTTGAGCCAGAGCGTGACGACGCCGGCCACGAGCGCCGGGCCGAGGGCTGCCGCCTGCGCCTGGTCGTGGTGCACCGACCAGAGCCCGAGCGCACTGAGCGCGATCATCACGGCGACGGCCTGGAGCGAGAAGCGGCGCAGCACCTGGCCCCGCGGGCCCTCGAACTCCTCGGGCGTCTCCGGGATCACGCCGGGGTTCGCGGCGGTGAAACGGCGCAGGTCGAGGACGGATCCGATGATCGCCGCGGCGGCGAGCAGGAGGCCGTTCGGTGCGAGCCCGATGCCGGCGACGAGCGCGATCGACGTGACGAACTGGGAGACGGCGTAGCCGACCGGCTCCACGATCCCCGGGCCGCGCTGCGGCTGCACGCCGCCGGGCACCCGTGACCTACTTGCTCAGCGTGCGCAGGCCGGCGTACGTCTGACCGCCGGTGCGGCGGCCACGGACGAGCAGCACGAGGACGGCGAGCGCCGCGACCACGGCGAGCGGCGGGAACACGATCGACAGCAGCGACGTGACGACGGCGGCGAGTTCGACGCCGAGCGCGAGGATCAGGCTCGCCTCGGCCTCCGACTCGAGCCGCTTGCGGGCGCCGGTGACGAGCGGGCTGGTCGCGGCCCAGCCGAGCAGGACGGCGATCGCGCCGACGATGCCGCCGACGTACCACGAGTCCGAGTGCTCGTTGACCGACCCGGAGCCGAAGAGGATGCCGAACACGAGCGCCACGACGAGCCAGAGGCGGCCGTCGAGCGCGGCCTTCCCGCCGTACTGGCGGAACGCCTCCACGAGCCCGGCGACCGCGACGACCGCGAGCACGATGAGCCCGGGCGCGCCCTCGAGGAAGTCGAACTTGGTCCCGGTGAAGTCGATCGCGAAGTTCGCGGCCGCGCAGATGGCGACGACGAGGGGCGCGAGCACGGGGCGCAGGCCGAATGCCAGGCCGAGGCCGAGCGCTTGCAGGATGTCGTAGGTGGTGTCCATGTGAAGTACCGTTGGCCTCCGTGACTGTAGACGACGGCAACAGCACTCAGCCGGCGCCCCCGAGCGCCGCGACCCGTGACCTGGAGCGGTACGCAGCACTCTTCGCAGCACGCACGGAGGGCATGCGCTCCTCCGCCATGCGCGACCTCATGGCGATCACGGAGCGTCCGGAGGTCATCTCGCTGGCCGGCGGCCTCCCCGACGTCTCCCACATGCCGCCCGAGATGCTCGACGCGATCTCGAGCGCGATCAGCCGCGACGCGGTCCGCGCGCTGCAGTACGGCCCGACCGAGGGCATGGCGAAGGTCCACGAGGCGATCCAGGTCGTGATGGCCGAGGAGGGCACCCAGGCCGACCTCGGCGAACTGCTCGTCACCACCGGCGGTCAGCAGGCGATCGACCTGGTCTGCAAGACCCTCATCGACCCGGGCGACATCGTCCTCGCCGAGGGCCCGACCTACCCGGGCGCCGTGCCCACCTTCACGGCGTACCAGGCCGATGTACGCCAGCTCGAGATGGACGAGCACGGCTTGCGCATCGACCTGCTCGAGGAGACGCTGGCCCAGCTCGACGCCGAGGGCCGCCGCCCCAAGTTCCTCTACACGATCCCGACGTTCCAGAACCCGGGCGGCGTGACGATGAACCTCGAGCGCCGCAAGCGTCTCGTGGAGATCGCGCACGAGCGCGAGCTGCTCGTCGTCGAGGACAGCCCCTACTCGCTGCTGCGCTACGAGGGCGAGGCGCTGCCCACGCTGCGCTCGCTCGACGGTGGCCAGTTCGTCATCTACCTCGGCACGTTCTCGAAGATCCTCGCCGCCGGCCTGCGCATCGGCTGGGTCGCCGCGCCGCGCGCGATCCGCCAGAAGATGAACATCGGCAAGGCCGGTGCCGACCTCTGCTCGGCGTCGATCTCGCAGGTGGTCGTCGAGGCGGCGCTGTCCGATGTCGACCTCTGGCGCCGGTACCTCGACGAGCTCCGCGAGCGCTACCGCGGCCGCCGCGACGTGATGCTCGAGTCCCTCGAGCAGGCGATGCCCGAGGGCGCCACCTGGACCCGCCCCGACGGCGGCCTGTTCCTCTGGGCGACGCTCCCGAGCCAGCTCGACACGACCAACCTCCTCGCGCGGGCGCTGCGCAGCAACGTCGCCTTCGTGCCGGGCCGCGGCGCCTACGTCGACGGCCGCGGCGGCAACTCGATGCGCCTGAACTACTCGGGGGTCGACGAGACCGAGATCCGCGAGGGCGTGCGCCGCATCGGCGCCGTCGTCACGGAGCAGCTCGAGCTCTACGGCGACCTCATCGGCGAGCCGGTGCCGCAGCGCCGGCGTGTCGACCACGGCGCCGCGCCCGTCGCCGAGCAGGCGCCCGGCGCGCTCGTGCAGTTCCCGCGCCGCCGCGCGGGCGAGCGCTAGGCGGGTCGCCGGGATGCGCGTCGCGGTGCTCGCAGGTGGGCCGTCGTTCGAGCGGCAGGTGTCGCTCGCCGGGGCCGAGCGGATCGTGCAGGCGCTCGCCGATCTCGGTCACCGGGCGATCCTCATCGACGTCGGTCGCGATCTCGTCGAGCGCCTCACCGACGCCCGCCCCGACGCCGCCATCATCGTGATGCACGGCGCCGTCGGCGAGGACGGTGCGGTGCAGGCGGTGCTCGAGGCGCTCGGCATCCCGCATCAGACGCCGAGCGCGGCCGCGTGCCGGCGCTGCTGGGACAAGGCCATCACGAAGGGGCTGCTCGCCGAGGCGGGCGTGGCGGTGCCCGAGGGCGTCGCCTTCGACCGTCAGCCGTTCACGGCGCTCGGCGCCGCGCGGGCGCTCGCCCCGATCGCCGAGCGGCTCGGGTTGCCGCTCGTCGTGAAACCGGCGCGGTCCGGGTCGGCGCTCGGCGTGAACCGCGCCGCCGACCTCCAGCAGCTCGCGACCGCCATGGTCGGAGCCTTCTCCTACGACGACACCGTCATCGTCGAGCGCTTCGTCGCCGGACGCGAGTTCGGGGTGTCGCTGCTCGGCGGCGTGCCGCTTCCGCCGGTCGAGATCCTCCCGCAGGACGGCCCCGAGGCGTACGACTTCGAGGCGCGCTATTCGATCGGCCGCGTGAAGTACGAGTGCCCGGCCCAGCTCGACGACGCGACGGGCGCCCTCCTCACCGAAACCGCGGCGAAGGCCGCGCGCGCCCTGGGCGTCACCGGGATCACCCGTGTCGACCTCATCCTCACGCCCGAGGGCGTCCCGACGGTCCTCGAGCTCAACAACGTGCCCGGCATGACGGACACCTCCCTCCTCCCGATGGCCGCCGCGGCCGACGGGCTCAGCAGCGCGCAGCTCGTGGCGCGCATGCTGCCCGGCGCGTAGCGCCGTCGGCAACGGACCCTCGGCGATCCGACGACGCCGAGGTGCACCGGTGCCCCAACGACGGTACGTTGCGCACATGTTCCCGGTGCGTCACCTGTTGGCTCTCGTGTTGCTGGTCCTCGGCGCGACGACGGGCACTGCGGCGCCCGCCCGGGCGGCCGCGACCGTGAAGGCCGCGACGGCCGTCTCCGGGACCACGATCTCGGTGAAGGTCACGCTGCGTGGGAGCTCGGCACACGGCCTCGTTGCAGTGCTCCAGCGCCGGCGCGGCACCGCGTGGCGATCCGTGAGCCGGCACACGCTCGCTCGCGGGAAGGCGACGTTGGTCTGGTCCGGTGGCGCCGCGAAGACGCCGTACCGGCTGCGGGTGATCGTCCTCCGGGGGAAGCGCACCGTCGCGACGGGCGAGTCGAAGGTCGTGCGTACCGGGTCGGCGCCGGCGCCGGTCGTCCGCAAGCCGGTCACCACGCCGAGCCCGCGGCCCACGCCGACGCCCGCGCCGCCACTGCCCGACCACCCGACCGCGAACACGCTCAGCCTGTCGACGACCCACTCGTGCGCCATCGACGCCGCCGCGCACGTGACCTGTTGGGGCGCAGGCGCGGCCGGCGAGCTGGGCGACGGCACCACGGTCGACCGCGGCGTGCCGGTCCAGAGCGCGGGCGGGCTGCAGGCGATCTCGGTCGGCGCGGGCGTCGGCTTCACGTGTGCCGAGGCGACCGACGAAACGGTGTGGTGCTGGGGCGACAACGCCGACCACCAGGTCCCAGGGCTCTCTGCCTCGGCCACCACCACCCCGGTGCAGGTTCCCGGACTCGCCCACGTGCAGGGCCTCGTCGTCGCCGGAGACGCCACGTACGCGTGCGCCAACCGCGCCGCCGCGGCGCCTGTCTGCTGGGGACGCATCGGCGACCTCATGCCGGGCGGACCGGCAGTGCTGGACGCGCCGTCGCCACTTCCCGGCGTGGGAGCTGCCGCGAGCGTGCTCTCGGCGAGTGCCACGCGCCTCTGCGTCGGTGACGCGGCCGGCGTGCACTGCCTCGGTGCCACGACCGGTCCGGGCGCGATCGTCGGCGCCGAGCAGTACCCGACGGGCACCACGAGCGTCGCGGCCGCCGCACTCGGC
>JAVHXX010000108.1 GCA_031119595.1 Patulibacter sp.
CATCGGGCCGGGGGCGCCGAAGCGCGGCGCCGGACGGGAGCGCCGGTGGGACGCGACCGGGGCGCCCCATCTGCCGGAACCCGTAAGGTCTCCCGCTCGTGTTGCCCGCCTCCACACGACAGTGGCCCCGATACGTCGGGGCCTTCTTCGTCATCGTCCTGATGGCGGGTGTGGCGTCCGCCGTGGCGGCGATCCGCGCGATCCCGGTTGCAAAGGACGGCGGCGGGCTCGTCGGCAGCGGTCCCAAGATCGACAAGAAGCTTCTCGCAAACGTCAAGCCGGGCGATCCGCAGACCCTGCTGCTGATCGGCTCCGACAAGCGGAGCTCGAACTCGTCGGACGGCAAGGCGCGCAGCGGCCAGCTGTCGGACACGATCATGCTCGCGCACCTCGACTCCTCGCGTCCGACGACGCTCATGTCGATCCCGCGTGACACCCAGGTCAACGTCACCCAGAAGGACGGCTCGGTCGACACCGAGAAGATCAACGCAGCGTTCGCGCAGGGCGGGGCTCCGCTCACCGTCAAGGTCGTGACGCAGCTGCTCCACATCCCGATCAGCCACGTCGTGGTCACGAACTTCCTCGCATTTCAGGAGGCGGTCAACCGGCTCGGCTGCCTCTACGAGGACATCGATCGCTCCTACTTCAACGACAACGCCTCCGGAGTCGACAACTACTCCGCGATCGACGTGAAGTCCGGCTACCAGCTGCTCTGTGGCGCCGACACCCTGGAGTGGGTCCGCTTCCGCCACACGGACTCGGACCTCGTCCGTGCCGCTCGCCAGCAGGCCTTCCTGCGGTCTGCGAAGGGTCAGGTGGCGGCGTCGAAGCTGTTCAAGTCGAGCAGCGACCTCTTCAAGATCTTCGAGCACTACACCGAGACCGACCTCGACGATCGCGGCGAGGTCCTGAGTCTGCTCAAGCTCGCGATCAACTCGAGCAAGCAGCCGATCCGCAGCGTCAACTTCCAGGTCGAGCAGAGCCCCACGAACTCCAACCTCCTGGTGACCCCCGCCGGTCTCGCGGAGATGAAGAAGGAGTTCCTCGCCGCGCAGCCCGAAACCGACCTGCAGACGGCCCCCAAGGGTTCAACCAAGCAGGCGAAGAAGCCGAAGGCGAAGAAGCGCACCGGCCTCGCGAAGGGCCTTGTCACGGTCCCGTCGGAGAAGTCGAGCCCGCAGCTGATCAAGGCGTCGTTCGACCTCGCCGCCGGTCACCTGCCCATGTACTACCCGTCGGCGCGGCTCGCCACGGGCGGCTACGCGAACCTCGATCCCGTCCGCACCTACACGATCAAGGCTGGCCGCTACTCGAAGCGGTCTTACCCGGCGTTCCGGCTCACCTACTCGATGGGCCAGAGTTACCTCGGCCAGTACTACGGCCTCCAGGGCACGACCTGGAAAGACGCGCCGATCCTCAAGCAGACCCACTCGACCGTGCAGCGCGGCGGCAAGACGCTCATGGTCTACAAGGCGGGCAGCAAGTACCAGCTCGTCGCCTGGCAGACGCCGAAGGCCGTGTACTGGATCAGCAACTCGGTGTCGCTCGCCCTCGGCAACTCGCAGATGCTCGACATCGCCGCGTCGCTGACGAAGGTCGCCGGCTGAGCACGGCGGCGGTGTGGTCGCGCGCACATGCCGCGATCCCGGCGCGCGCGAGCGGCTCGGGCGTCTGACCGCTGCCCTAATATCGCGCCTTCCGTGACGTCGCCTCCACGCCACTGGCCCCAGTACGTCGGGGCCTTCCTGGTCTTCGTGCTGCTCGCGGGCGTCGCGTCCGCGTCGGCCGCGCTCCTGCAGGTCAAGGAGGTCGTCGACATCGCGAAGGTCTCGCACACCGCGGTCTCGGTCGAGACGAAGGGCGCCCTCGACGACGTCGTCCAGGGCAAGCCGCAGACGCTCCTGCTCATCGGGTCCGACAAGCGCGACAAGAACGCCGTCGGCGACGGCCGCTCCCACGGCCTCTCGGACACCCTCATGCTGGTCCGGCTCGATCCGGAGCAGGGTGCGATCGCCGTCCTGTCCGTCCCCCGTGACACGAAGGCCGAGATCCCGCTGCCCGGCGGTGGTTTCCGCACCGCGAAGATCAACGAGGCCTACTCCGACGGTGGCGCCCAGCTGACCATCCGCACCGTCCGCAAGCTGATGGGCCTGCCGATCAACCACGTGCTGATCATCAACTTCGGGGCGTTCGAGCGCGCGGTCAACCGGCTCGGCTGCCTCTACGAGGACGTCGACCGCACGTACTTCAACGACAACTCGCAGGGCCAGAACTACGCCACCATCAACGTGAAGTCCGGCTATCAGCTGCTGTGCGGCTCGGACACCCTCGACTGGGTCCGCTTCCGCCACACCGACTCGGACTTCGTGCGCGGCGCCCGGCAGCAGGCGTTCCTGCGCTCGGCGAAGAGCCAGATCGCGGCGTCGCAGCTGATCAACGACCGCAACACGCTCATCCGGATCTTCGCGACCTACTCGCAGACCGACATCACGAGCACCACGTCGATCCTCGGCCTGCTCAAGCTCGCCCTCGCCTCGGCCCACCAGCCGGTCCGCAACATCGCCTTCCGCGGCGACACCTCCACCGACCCGAGCGACACGTTCGTCACCGTCACCGACGCGAACCTCGCCCTCATGCGCCGCGAGTTCACCGAGCTCAAGGCGGCGAAGGGGCCCGCCGCCGACACGACCGAGGTCGAGAAGGTCCGCAAGAAGACGGCGAAGAAGGTCAAGAAGGAACGCGGCCTCGCGAAGGGCCTCATCCGCGTCACGAACGACGTCACCCGCCCGGACCTCGTGCGGGCGTCCTTCAACCTCTCCGGGAAGCTGCCGGTGTACTACCCGAGCGTGCGCTACGCCCTCTCGAGCTACACCAGCCTCGACGGGGTCCGCTCGTACAACATCATCAGCCGCACGAAGAAGAAGTACCCGTCCTTCCGGCTCTCGATCTACTACGGCCAGAACGGCCAGTACTACGGCGTCCAGGGGACGACCTGGCGCAACCCGCCGATCCTCGGCGACGAGCACACCACGGTCACCCGGAACGGGCGCAAGCTGTTGGTGTTCGGAGCGGCCGGAGGCCGCGACCAGATCGTCGCCTGGAAGACGCCCAAGGGCGTGTACTGGGTGAGCAACACCCTCTCGAACAGCCTGAGCAATGCTCAGATGCTCGACATCGCCGCGAACCTGCGCCGGGTTCCGGGCTGAGCGCGTCGTAGTGTGGCCAATCGCGGTGACGACGCAGCCGTCTCCCCGGTAGGCTCCGCCGTCATGTCTTCGCGCGAACCGATCGGTGTCATCGGCACCGGATACGTAGGCCTCGTCACCGCTGTCGGCTTTGCCGAGCTGGGCAGCGAGGTCGTCTGCGTCGACATCGACGCAGCCAAGATCGAACGCCTGAAGGCGGGCGACATCCCGATCTACGAGCCCGGTCTCGCCGAGCTCGTCGAGAAGAACGCGAGCCGTCTCACGTTCACCACCGACCTCAGCGAAGCGCTCGATCGCGCGCGCCTGCTGTTCGTCGCCGTCGGCACCCCGCCCACGTACTCGGGCGACGCGGACCTGTCCGCCGTCCACGCCGTCGTCGCGGCGATGCCCCCGTCCGACAAGCACGCCCTCGTGATGAAGTCGACCGTGCCCGTCGGCACCGGTGAGGCGATCAAGCGCGTCTTCGAAGAGCAGGGCAAGGGCGGCTTCCGCTACGTCTCGTGCCCGGAGTTCCTCAAGGAGGGGTCGGCGATCGACGACTTCCTCGACCCCGACCGCGTCGTCGTCGGTGACGACGGTGGCTGGGCCGGCGACGCCGTCGTCGACCTCTACCGCCCGGTGCTCAACGCCGCGAACGGCGGCCAGGCCCGCGGTGAGCTCGTCCGCACGGACATCAAGTCGGCCGAGATGGTCAAGCTCGCCTCGAACGCCTTCCTCGCCACGAAGATCTCCTTCATCAACGAGATCGCGAACGTCTGCGAGGAGACCGGCGCCGACGTCGTCGAGGTCGCCCGCGGCATGGGTCTCGACGACCGCATCGGGCCGAAGTTCCTGAAGGCCGGCATCGGCTTCGGTGGCTCGTGCTTCCCGAAGGACGTCTCCGCGCTCAAGCAGCTCGCCGGCAACTCCGGGTACCACTTCCAGCTGCTCAACGCCGTCATCGAGGTCAACGAGCTGCAGAAGCGGCGCGTGATCCAGAAGCTCCAGAAGCACCTCGGCTCGCTGGTCGGCAAGCGCATCGCGCTGCTGGGCCTCGCGTTCAAGCCCGAGACCGACGACATGCGCGAAGCGTCCTCGCTCGTCCTCTCCGCGCGGCTCATCGCCGACGGCGCCGACGTGGTCGGCTACGACCCGATCGCGGCCGAGGAGGCCGGCCGTCTGCTCAAGGGCGTCGAGCTCGCGGATTCCGCCGCCGAGGCGATCGCCGGCGCCGACGCGGTCGTGCTCGTCACCGAGTGGCCGGAGTTCAAGCAGCTCGATCTCACCGCCACCGCCGAGGCGATGCGCGGCACCGTCTTCATCGACGGCCGCAACCTCCTCGATCCGGCCGCCGCCACCGCGGCAGGTCTCGTGTACGAGGGCGTCGGCCGTGGCCTCGCGCCCCTCGCCGACCCGAGCACGCGACAGGCGCCGGCGCCGCAGGTCGCGTAGCCCGCATGGTCACGCAGGCCGTCATCCTCGTCGGCGGGCAGGGCACGCGCCTGCGCCCGCTCACCTCCCAGCTCCCGAAGCCCGTGCTCGAGGTCGTCGACCGGCCGTTCCTCGCGCACATGCTCGACTGGCTCGCCGGTCACGGGATCACCGAGGCGATCCTCTGCTGCGGGTTCAAGGCCGACGTGCTCGTCGAGAACCTGGGGGAGGGCTCGGTGCACGGCGTCGAGCTCACCTACCTCACCGAGCCCGAGCCGCGCGGCACCGCCGGCGCGCTCAAGTTCGCCGAGGCGCACCTCCACGACCGGTTCGTGATGCTCAACGGTGACGTCCTCACCGACCTCGACCTCTCGGCGCAGATCGCCGCCCACGAGGCGAGCGGCGCCACCGGCACGCTCGGTCTCGTCCCCGTCGACGACCCCTCGGCGTTCGGACTCGTCCGCCTCGAGGACGACGGCCGCGTCCGTGGGTTCGTCGAGAAGCCGAAGCCCGAGGAGATCGACACCGACCTCATCTCGGCCGGCGCGTACGTCCTCGAGCGGTCCGTGCTCGACCTGATCCCGGCCGACAAGAACGTCTCCATCGAGCGCGAGGTCTTCCCGCTGCTCGTCGGCAACGGCCTCCGTGGCTTCCCGCACCGCGGCGCGTACTTCATGGACCTCGGCACGCCCGAGCGCTACCTCGACGGCCTCCGCGACGTCCTCACGGGCGCGCTGCACACGCACACGCACGGGCTGCTCGACGAACGCGGCATCAACGTCGACGCGTCCGCCACGGTCGAGGGTACGGTCACCGGCCCGGCCTGGATCGGCGCCGGCGCCACCGTCGGTGAGGGTGCCCGCATCGGTCCGAACACGGTCATCGGCGACGGCGCCACCGTCGCCGCCGGCGCGGCCGTCCGCGACTCGGTCGTCCTCGGCGGCGCCACGATCGGTGAGGGCGCACAGCTCTACCGGTCGCTCGTGGGCCACGGTGCCGAGGTCGGCGCCGAGGCCGTGATCGGGCACCTCGCGGTGGTCGGCCCCGGCGCGAGCGTCGCGCCGGGCACGCTCGTCCCGCACGAGACGAAGATCGATGCCCAGCTCGAGGAGGCCGCAGATGGCTCAGCACACTGACGAGCTCGCCCTCGACGCCGAGGCCATCGCCGCCGCGGATCCCGGCGAGATGCTCGCCGACGCGCTCTCGCTCCCGGACCAGCTCCGCGACGCCGCCTGGAAGGTCGAATCCGCGGGACTGAAGCCCTGGGAGTCGCCGGGTGGCCTCGTGCTCGCCGGCATGGGTGGCTCGGGCATCGGTGGCGCGCTCGCCGTCGCGGCCATCGGCGACACCGCCTCGCGCCCGATCTCGCTCGCCAGCGGCTACGAGTTGCCCTCGTGGACCACCGAGGACTCGACGGTGCTCTGCACGTCGTACTCCGGCACCACCGAGGAGACCCTCGCGTGTTACGAGGCCGCCGGGGTGATCGGAGCCCGCCGCGTGGTCGCCACCACGGGCGGAGAGCTCGGTCAGCTCGCCCGCCGCGACGGCGTGCCGGTGATCCCCATCGCGGGCGGCCTCCAGCCGCGCGCGGCCCTCGGGTACGTCTTCACCGCCGCGATCGAGATCGCCGGCCTCGCCGGTGTCGCGCCGCGCCGCACCACCGAGATCGATGTCGCTGCCGCACATCTCGAACAGCTCGTCCGCGAGTGGGGCCCGGATTCGCCCGAGGACGCCGAGCCCAAGGCGCTCGCCCGCGCGCTCCACGGCACGATCCCGCTGCTCTACGGCGCCGGCCCCACGCGTGCCGCCGCGTACCGCTGGAAGTGCCAGCTCAACGAGAACGCGAAGCTCCACGCCTTCACGCACAGCCTCCCCGAGCTCGACCACAACGAGCTGATGGGGTGGGAGCAGGCCGCCGCGAGCGCGCCGTTCGCTGCGGTCTTCCTCGACGACACCGACCTCCATCCGCGGATCGCGCAGCGCATCGCGGTGACCCGCGAGATCATCGAGGACCAGGCCGCCACCACGATCGTCGTGCCGCCGCGCACCGGCACGCCGCTCGAGCGGTTGCTGTCGCTGTCGCTCCTCGGTGATCTCACGTCGATCTACCTCGCGGTGCTGCGAGGCGTCGATCCGTCGCCGATCGCCGGCATCGACACGCTCAAGTCCGCCCTCGCGGGCTAGGGCCTCAGGCCTCCGCGGAGGCCATCTCGGATACCGGCGGTTCACCCGTCGGAGGGGTCGCTGGCGCGTTTCCGCAACTTCGCGCCGCCTTGCGTGCTGACATGCACGACACCGCTTCGTGCCGATGCGCGTCGAAGCGTCCCACGCGACCCACCGAGAACCATATGCCTCAGTCCACACTTCGCCGAGCCCTCGTGGCTCTGCCCCTGGCGGCCGCAGCCCTCACCCTCCCGAGCGCCGCGCACGCCGGTGTCGCCCTCAGCACGTCCGGCTGGGAATGGAGCGATCCGTCGCCGCAGGGCTACACCCTCAGCGACGTCGAGTTCTCCGGGAACCGCGGATTCGCGGTCGGCGCCGGCGGCACGGCCCTGAAGACCGACGACGGCGGCGCCACCTGGTCCGGCCTCTTCACCGGCACCGGCCTGTCCGTGAACTCGATCGACGTCATCGACGGCAACACCATCGCCCTGGCGGTCGGTGACTCGGCCTCGAACTGCTCGTTGCTCATCTCGAAGGACGCCGGCGGCACGTTCGCGTCGGTGCCGATCGGTGACAGCCCGGCGAACTGCTCCTCGAGCGGCTTCGTCTCCTACGACTTCGTCAGCGGCGACGTCGGCTACATCATGAAGAGCGGCGGCGCGGTCCAGAAGACCGCCGACAGCGGCGCGTCGTTCAGTGCCGCGTCGACGGTCGACGGCGGCACCGCCCTCGACTTCACCGACCCGAACAACGGCTGGGCCGTCGGCAAGAACAGCGTCTACCGCACCACCGACGGCGCCCAGACCTGGAAGCCCGTCTTCGATGCGGGCGGGGCGCTCACCCACATCAAGGTGATCGATGCGACCCACCTGATCGCATGGGGCAAGGACCGCCTCGTCCGCAGCGTCGACGGCGGCACCACCTGGACCGGCGGCGCGATCGCCGGCGAGCCCGCGACGGTGAGCTTCTCCGACGCCGACCACCTCGCCTTCATCGCCGATGCCAAGCTGCTGCTGAGCAGCGACGGTGGCGCGACGATCCGCACGGTCACGATCGGCAACAACGACGTGCGTGCCGTGTCGTACGTGAGCCCGAACCGCCTCGTGGCGGTCGGCAACGGCGGGGTCACCTACACCTCGGACAACGCCAACGCCGACGACGGCCCGGGCTTCGGACGGCAGTCGTCCGAGCCGGTCGGCGCGAACGTGTCGTCGATCGCCGAGAGCGCGGGCGGCCCGATCGGGTTCGGGGCCGGCAAGATCGGCCGCGTCGTGAACGGGCAGTGGGTGATCCGTCAGACGACGTCGAGCTCGCAGGTCCTCAGCGCCGACTTCAGCTCCGCGAACAACGGGTTCGCCCTGTTCTCCGGTTCGCTGCTGCGCACCGTCAACAACGGCGTCTCCTGGAGCCGCGTCGAGCCGGGCACGCCGTCCGCCCCCTCGATCGTCCGCACACCGTCCGATTCGAGCACGCTCCTGTTCGGCGGGTTCGGCATCTACCGCGCCGGGGCCAGCGGCACCTTCGAGCAGGTCGACAGCAAGGTCACGAAGAAGTTCAAGCCGGCCGGTGCGCGGGACCTCGGTTCGCGCGTGGTCACCTGGTCGTCCGCCAAGAAGGTCCTGCCGCTCGTCTCCTTCGACGGTGGAGAGACCTTCAAGCAGGCGAAGCTGCCGAAGGGCATCACCCGTGTCGACGACCTCAGCCTGATCCCCGGCAAGGGCCTGCTGCTCTCGTCCGCCGGCCGCCTGTTCCGGGCCGCCGCGGACTCCGGCAAGACCTGGACCGAGGTCACCAGCCTCGGTGACGGCCTCGTCGACGGCGACACCGTCCACGCGGCGACCGCCACCGAGTGGTTCGCCCAGGGCGACAGCGCCTGGCCCTTCCCGGTCGTCTACCACTCGACCGACGCCGGCAAGAGCTGGCAGCCGCAGGCCGTCGGCGCGAACGACACCCACGTCGAGTCGCTCGCCGTGAACGGCGCCAAGACGGCATTCGCGCTGTCGACCGGCAGCGGCCCGAACACGACGGGCATCTTCTCGACGACCGTCGGCGGCTCCCGCGGCGCCGCGACGACCCTGTCGCTGAAGTCCACGAAGGCGTCGCTGAAGGCGTCCGGCGGCAAGATCCAGATCCAGGGATCGCTCGGCGGCGGCAAGGGCGGGGAGACCGTCCACGTCGCGCTCCGCAAGGTCGGCGCCGGCGCGTGGACCTCGGCCAACGTGCTCGTCGGCGCCAACGGTGGTGCGTTCAGCGCGTCGCTGAAGGCGAAGAAGGGCAAGTACGTCGTCGTGGCCCAGTGGGCCGGCGACTCCGGCCGTGCCGGGTACGGCACGAAGGCCCAGGCGCTCACCGTCAAGTGAGCTGATGCCGGCGTGCCGCGCCGGCATGTAGGGGGTGGTCGCGGATCCGCGACCACCCCGCGGCGCCCGCGGTCGATCGGCCACGGTCGGTAGCGTGGAGACGGTGCCCGCCGACGGACTCACCATCCACGAAGCTGCCGCGACGACCGGTTGGTCGCCGCGGATGCTGCGGTACATCGAGTCCGTCGGTCTGATCGAGCCCGACCGCTCCGCGGCCGGCTACCGCCTCTACGGTCCTGCCGAACTGCAGCGGTTGCGCACGCTGCGCGAGCTGATCACCGAGCACGAACTCGGGCTCGGCGACGTCGCCTTCGCCCTGCGGCTCCGTGAGGACGACACCCTCCGCGGCCGTATCGACGGCTGGCTGGAGGAGGGCGCCGCGCGTCCCGCCGAGGTCGAGGACGACTCGGCCTGGCTGCGCTGGGAGCAGGAGAAGCACCAGCGTCTCCTCGCAGAACTGCGCGACGTCACCTGAGCCAGGCGGCGCCGCGCAGTCGGTGGGCGGGGTGGAGTGGGTGGCGGCCCGCTACTGGGCGGTGTAGGCCCAGGAGCCGTTGAGCACGATCGCTCCGCCGCTGTTGCCGAAGTTCACGTACACCCCGAAGCCGCGGGTGGCCTGGTACTTCGTCGCGACGCCCGTGACGCTCGTGATGTCGCCACCCGGAGCGTCGAGGTAGATGCAGACCTGGCCGGCCGGCGCCGTCGGGTTGGACGCGGAGCCGGTGCAGGTCGCCGGGTCACCGTCGAACAACACCCCGCCGTTGCTGATGATCACGTTCACGGTGCCGTTCGTGAGGGCGACGGGGGCCACCGCCGGGAAGCGGACGTCGGTCTGGAGGATCGAGCTCGCGTTCGCGGGCACGATCGCGTTGTAGTCGAACGCGCCCGAGATGGTCTGGCCGCTCGGGATCGTGTCCCACGCGGACAGGCCACGGCTGCCGGTCGAGCCCGTCGCGCCGGTGGCACCGGCCGAGCCGGTGTCGCCCTTGGCGCCGGTGAAGCCGCGATCGCCCTGCGGGCCGGTGTTGCCCTGGGAACCGGTTGCGCCCGTCGGTCCGCTGGCGCCCGTCGGGCCGGCGTTGCCCTGGGCGCCGGTGGAGCCCTGCGCGCCGGTCGCACCGGTGGCGCCGGTGTTGCCGGTGACGCCCTGCGAGCCCTGGGCGCCCTGCGCACCCGTTGCGCCGACGTTGCCCTGCGGCCCGGCGGGACCGGTCGCACCCGTGTCGCCCTTTGCGCCGGTCGGGCCGGCGGGGCCGGTCTGGCCCTGCGGTCCGGCAGGACCGGTCGCTCCGGCGGCGCCCTGTGCACCGGTGGCGCCCGTGGCCCCGGTGGTGCCCTGGGCGCCGGTCGCGCCGGTCGCGCCCGTGGCCCCGGCGGAGCC
>JAVHXX010000109.1 GCA_031119595.1 Patulibacter sp.
GGAGCGGCGCCTACCGCCTCCCGGGGACACTCGCAATCCACGAGCCGTGCTGGCACGCCTGAGGGACGTACCTCGTGCTGGCTTGCCCGAGGGAGGAAGCCGCGTACCGGCACGGCTGCGGGACGGCGCCGAGTGCCGGTATGCCTGTGGGACGGGGCCGAGTGCTGGTACGGCTGAGCGACCGGGTGCGGCATGCCCTGGGTTCAGGCCGTCGTGTGTTCCGTTCGGGCGCTGGTGCTGGTGCAAGGCGGGGGTCGGTCCGCACCGAGGGCGGCGGATCGTGGTGGCGGTTCAGGCCGGGGCGGTGTTCCGTTCGGGCGCCAGTGGGGGCTGCGGCGCGGGGCTCGTCGCCGCCGAGGGCGGCGGATCGTGGTGGCGGTGCGGGCCGGGGGTTTTCCGTACGGGCGTTTCGGGTTGTGCGGGGCGGGGTTCGTGTCTCCGAAGGGAGACCGGCGGCGGAGCCGGGTCCGGGCCCGGTGTGGCGGGCCCCAAGGGCGTGGGTGCCGCGGGACGCGCCGGACCGCGGCTCGGCGCGGGAGGCTGTCGTCAAACGTGACCTGCTTGGGGTCGTGTGGGTGCCGGCCTTCAGTGGGTCCGTCATGGGTATGGCACGCCGTCGCCAGAAGCGACCTGTTTTGCGTGCGTTTCGGCAACGGCCACGCCCCGGCGCCCCAGAACACGGCAACCCCCGTCCGCACCACCACCCACGCCCGAACGGACAACCCGCGCCCCGCCCCACACCAGCCTTCCGCCGACTTCGGCGCGAACGAACCACTCCCCAGGTGACCGAAAGCGCTCCGACCGGAACACGACGCGGCCCCGTCCCTCAAGCGTTCCGGCACGCGGCTCCGTCCCTCGGTGGTGCCAGCACGCGACCCCGTCCGGCAGAGTCATGCCAGCACGCGGCTCCGTCCCTCGGCATGTCAGTACGCGGCTCCGTCCCTCAGCCGTGCGGGCACGGCCCGTGGATTGCGAGTGTCCCCGGGAGGCGGTAGGCGCCGCTCCGAAGACCGACTCTTCTCGGAGACAGACCACCTCCCATGCCCCCAGAAGACACCCACCAATCGGGGCGGCAACCCGACCACGCAATCGCCCCGGCCTGGGTTGCCGTTCAACCCGTGGCTAGGACCGAGTGGCTGTCAAAGCGTCGGGGCGGGGTGATTCACGGGAGGGCAGCGGCCCGGCTCCCCGTTCCATGTGGACAGCCAAAAGGGCCCGGGTCTGCTGCACGGCCCGCCCTCCCGGGGAGCACCACGCCCCGACAGAATCGACACTTGCACCCAAGTCAAAGCACCGGGCGAAGCCCGAAACAGGCCGTAGGCCGACCCGAAAAAGAGCCGCCCTACGCCGAAGCCCCCACCTCATGCATCGCGATCGCGATCGGCTCCCAGGCGGCGACGATGTCGCGGATGGAGACGACGCCGACGACTTCGGAGCCGTCGACGACGACGAGGTGACGGCAGCGGCCGCGGAGCATCATCTGGGCGGCCTGCTCGAGGGGCCAGTTGGGGACGGCGACAACGGTGTCGCGAGCCATGTGGTCGCCGACGAGTTCGGAGTCGAGGTCGAGGCCCTTGGAGACGGCACGGACGATGTCGCGCTCGGCGATCATGCCGGGGCCGGCGGCGTCGGGGTCGAGGATGACGGCGGAACCCACGCCCCGCTCGGCCATCTTCTGCGCCGCCTGACGCAAGGTGTGTCCCGGACCGACCGAGACGACGACCGCTGACATCGCTTCGCTGACCATGTGTTTCTCCCCAGGGCGTCGATTCCAAGACGGGGCGACGGACCCCCGTGGGACGCCTTGAGCGCCTCGCGATCACCCCCGGTCGTCCGTGTCGAACGACCTCTCGACCATATCGCAGCAATCGTCACAATGTCTACCCGTGGCACCGCTCCGCTGACCAGCGGTGACCGCGCCACAGCTGCGCGCTACCACTCTGATTCGACCACTTGCTTGCGAGCGCAACAATTAAGGCGCTATAGTTGCTCTTGCAAGCACACACGCGCCAGGATCAGCCTCCTCGGAGGCTCGGCGCAATCGGGCCCGCTGTCCAACGGGAACTGCCATCCCGACTGCGTCTACGATCGCCCACCCACGCGACGTAAACCCCATGACCGAGACCCCCAGTCGAGGTACCCCATGACCGAGCATCGCGCCTCAACCATCGCAAGCCGAACCGCTCTCTACCGGGAGGCGGTATCGGTCATCGAAGCCGACTACGCGTCGACGCTGACGCTCGACGACATCGCGGTGAAGATCGCCTCGTCGCGTCGTCAGCTGCAACGAGCCTTCGCCGAGGTCGGGGAGACGACCTTCCGTGACGTCCTCACGGCGGTCCGCATGGACCGTGCCGCCGAGCTCCTCACCGACCCGCGCTACTCCGTGCGCAGCGTCGCCTTCCAGGTCGGTTACCGCCAGCCTGCACAGTTCGCGAAGGCGTTCCGCCGTCACCACGGACTGTCGCCGTCGGAGTTCCGCGTGCGCCGCCGCTTCGGCCTCGACGAGCCGCAGAGCTCGACCGAAGGCCGCTCCTTCCTGCTGGCCTAGCCACCCGCGGGGCGGTCCCACGGCCGCCTCGAACCGATCCTTTTCCGACGCGCCCCCGTCGACTGCTGCCCCAGGGCAAGCCGTCGCGGGGGCGCCTTGGTAGGGTTCACCCCGTGAAGCAGCGTTACCGGTTCCGTACGCCGAGCAGCGGCCGCGAGCTCATCCTCGAAGCCGACCCCGATCTCGTCTACCACGACCACGCCAGCGGTGAAGCGCTGCAGGTCGTCGGCAAGGTCCTGCCGCTCGCGCCGTCGAAGTCCAATCTCCCGTGGTCCGTCGCCACCCTGCGCATCTGCCCGCACTGCGGCTCGATGGCGCAGCGCGATCTCAACGAGTGCCCCACGTGCGGTCGCCGCATGACGGCACTCGCCGAATAACGGAGCGCCTCGTGCGCCTGCCGGCATCCCGTGGCGTGACCGCGGCCCTAGTCGCCGTCCTGCTCGCAGGATGTGGCGGCGGCGCGACGATCGCCCCGGAGCCGCGCAGCGCGGTCGACATCGTGCCGCCCACGGGCGTCACCCAGGCCGCGGCGAGCAACACCTCGTCGACGGACTCGACCACGCCCAGCGACACCACCCCGACCACGCCCGACACCACCTCGGACACGACCAGCTCGGACACCACCTCGTCCGACACGACGTCGTCAGACACGTCCTCGGGCAGTTCGACCTCCGGTGGCGCCTCCACGTCGGGCGGCACGTCGACGACCGGCGGCTCCTCGACGAGCAGCTCGACCGGCGGTGTCTCCACGAGCGGTGGCGCCAGCACCAGCGGGTCCACCGGCGGCACGTCGTCGAGTGGCGGCAGCAGCACCGGCTCGACCAGCAGTGGCGGCGCCGACGCGGGCTTCTGTGACCTCAACCCCGGTGTCTGCTGAGCGCACCTGCGCTCCGATTCCGGACTTCCCGTGTTTCTACCTTCCGTGAAGCAACGCCTCCTCCTCCCCCTCCTGGCGATCACCGCGATGCTCGCCGTGCCCGCCGCCGTCTCGGCCGCGATCACCGAGATCGGTCCGCTCGGCACCTCCGTCGCCGGCTGCCCGGGGTTCTCCGCCGCCGACTGCAAGATCGTCGTCGCCCGCCAGACCGGCTTCCAGGCCAAGGTCGGCACCACGACCGCCTTCACCACCGCCAAGGCCACCGGCAACGTCGTCGCGTGGAGCATCTCGCTCGTGAGCGTGCCTGCGGCGAAGGTCAAGACCGTGTCGACCACGTACGGCGGCGCGCCGAAGGCGGCCGTCGTCATCCTCCAACCGCTCGGAAAGTCGAACTTCCGCGTCGTCGGGAAGGGACCGCTCGTGGACCTCACCGATTACCTCGGCACCACGCCCACCTTCGCGTTGCCGACCGCCCTCCCGATCAAGGCCGGCCAGGTCGTCGGCATCACCGTCCCGACCTGGGCTCCGATCCTGCAGCTCGGCGTCGGCGGCGACACGTCGTGGCGCTCCAGCAAGCCGCTGAAGGAATCGGTCGAAGGCAACTACGGCACGCAGCGCGCGCTCGTCGGCGACACCACCGACGGCTTCTTCGCCGCGCTCTACCAGCGCGCCCGCCTCGTCTACAGCGCCACGGTCGTCCCGAACCCCGCGAAGACCAAGACGACCACCACCTCGACGACGGCGAAGACCACGCCGTCGAAGACCACCAAGTAGCGCCCCCGCTGGTGCGCGCCCGGCCCGCGGAAGTCCCGCGGGCCGCGTTTCCGCGGTGGCCCTAGACTGCCTCGGCGTGCCACCCCACGCCATCGTCACCACCGGGCTCGAGAAGCGATACCCGAGAGGCGGCACCTACGCCGTCCGCGGCGTCGACCTCGCCGTCGAAGAGGGCGAGGTCTACGGCTTCCTCGGTCCGAACGGCGCCGGCAAGTCGACCACGGTGCGCCTGCTGGTCACGCTGCTGCGCCCGACGGCCGGGACGGCGTTCGTCGCCGGCCACGACGTCGTGAAGGACCCTGCTGCCGTGCGCGCCAGCATCGGCGTGGCCCTCCAGGACGCCGCCATCGACCCGCTCATGACCGGGCGGGAGCTGCTGCGGCTGCAGTCGGTCCTCCATGGCCTCGGCCGGCGCGAGGTCGGCCCGCGCAGCGACCTCCTGCTCGACCGCGTGGGGCTCGCCGAGGCCGGCGACAAGCGCGTCGGCGAGTACTCGGGCGGCATGCGCCGGCGTCTGGACCTCGCCATGGCCCTGATCCACGAGCCGTCCGTGCTGTTCCTCGACGAGCCGACGACCGGCCTGGATCCCTCCAGCCGGCTGCTGCTCTGGAACGAGGTCCGCCGCCTCCGCGACCAGGGGACGACCGTCTTCCTGACCACGCAGTACCTGGAGGAGGCCGACCAGCTCGCCGACCGCGTGGGGATCATCTCCGGCGGTTCGATCGTCGCCGAGGACACTCCCGAGGCGCTCAAGGCCGAGGTCGGACGCCCGCACGTGCACGTCTCGCTCGCCGACCCGGCCGATCTCGCCCGTGCCCTCGAGGTCGCCGCGTCCGTCGGTCGGCCGACGCCCGGCGTCACCCTCGAGTGCCTCGACGTGTCCGTCGAGGACGGTGCCCGGGAGCTGCCCGCGCTGGTGCGTGTGCTCGATGACGCCGGCATCGCCGTCGCCGGCATGAGCGTGGTGCGCCCCACCCTCGACGACGTGTTCCTCCAGAAGACCGGCGAGCACCTCGCCGACACGGACGAGGTCCCCGCGTGATCGCTCCCTCGCTGGCGCTCGGACTCCGGGCGATCCGGCTCACCCTGCGCCGCCCGCAGTTCCTCATCCCGCTGTTCCTGATGCCGTCGATCTTCCTGGCCGTCAACACCGGCGGGCTCGCGGCCACGACCCGCCTCCCCGGCTTCCCGCCGACCACGAACTTCCTGTCGTTCCAGCTGCCGGCGGCCATGGTCCAGTCGCTGATGCTCAGCGGGCTGCAGGCCGGCATCGCCGTCGCCCTCGAGATCGAGAGCGGCTTCTTCGACCGTCTCATCACGGCGCCGGTGCCCCGACTCGCCATCGTCGCGGGTCGCCTCATCGCTGCGGCGGCGCTCGGCGCGATCCAGGTCGCGTTCTTCGTCGTCGGCGGACTGCTCTTCGGGGCACAGATCGCTGGCGGCATCCTCGGCGTCCTGCTCGTGATCGTCCTCGGCTCGCTCGCCGCGACGGCGTTCGCGGCGATCGGCATGGCGATCGCGTTCCGGGCTCGGCAGGCCTCGGTCGTCCAGGGCATGTTCCCGTTCGTGTTCGCGGTGCTCTACCTGTCGTCCGCGTTCTTCCCGAGGAAGCTGCTGTCGTCACCGGCCGACTCCATCTCGGCCCTCAACCCGCTCAGCTACATCGCCGACGGCCTCCGCACCCCGATCGCGTTCGGGCTGCACGGCGCCCCGATCGTCGAGGGATTCGCGGTCACCTTCGGTGTGATCGCGGTGGCGAGCCTGCTCGCCGTCGCCGGACTTCGTTGGAGGCTCGCCGATGCAGCCTGATCCCGTCACCTCCCCCGCGTCGAGCGGCGCGATCGAGCACCGCCGCATGCGCCGCGGCGTCGTCGACCTGCCCGCGGTCCGGGCGCTCGTGGTCCGGGGGCTCAACGAGCTCCTCCGGGTGCCGGGAGCCGCGATTCCCGGGATCGTCTCGCCCGCGATCTTCCTCCTCGGACTCACGCTCGTCTTCGGCAAGGCGACGCAGATCCCGGGGTACGGCACCCAGAGTTTCCTGGCGTTCGTGCTGCCGGTCGCGCTGCTCCAATCCGCCGGGTTCACCGGCGGCGCGACCGGCGTGAACCTCGGCCGCGACATCGAGCAGGGCTGGCTCGACCGGCTCCTGCTCTCCCCCGCCGGACGCGGCACCATCCTCACCGGACTCGTGCTCTCGGCGGCGCTGCGGGTTCTCATCCCCCTGCCCGCGCTGCTCATCATCGCGTTCGCGGTCGGGGCGCCGATTCCGAGCTTCATCGGGTTCGTGCTCACGATCGTGTTCGTCACCGCGTTCGCCGCGGTCGCGGCCACGTGGTCGTCGGTGCTCGCCCTGAAGTTCAGGAGCCAGCAGGCCTCGCCGCTCATGCAGTCGACGATCCTCAGCTCGATCCTGTTCTCGGCGTCCTACGCGCCACTCTCGCTCCTGCAGCCGTGGATGAAGGCGATCGCCGAGCACAACCCGGTGACGCTCATCCTCGAGGGCATGCGGCAGTGCTACGTCGGCTCGATCACGTGGGAGGTCACCTGGCACGCGTTCGCCGCGCTCGGCGGCACAGGCCTGGTCTTCGTGCTGCTCGCGCTGCGGGGCTTCGGCCGCTACGAACGCTGAACGGAGCCTGAACTCCCTTCTCGACCGGCCTTGCCCGTGCCTGGGAGCCGCCGCGGAGCGGTTTCGCCGCCCGGGCCCTATCCAGAGGGACGCCGGGCGAATACGTTCGGCGGGTTCCGCGGGGCTGTCCGGGCCCTGCGGGCGTTTGAAGGAGAGTCATCGTGCCCCAACGCCGCAGCCCGCTCGTGTTGCTGTCCACCCTCGGCATCCTCGCCGTGGGCGTGCCCGCAGCAGCGGCCTATCCCGTCAGCCGCGGCGCCGTCTACACGCCCCATGTGGAGACGGCTGACGGCGGGCCTCCGACGACCGCGGAATGCCAGGCGAACTTCCAGATCGCCTGCTACTCGCCGACGCAGATGCAGCAGGCGTACGGCGTGAACACCCTCCACGCCACCGGCATCACCGGCAAGGGCCGCACGATCGTGATCGTCGACTCGTTCGGGTCGCCCACGATCCAGGCCGACCTCGCGAAGTTCGACGCCGACTTCGGCCTCCCCGATCCGCCGTCGATCAAGACCATCACGCCTGCCGGCGCGCTGCCACCGTTCGATCCGAACGACGACGACATGAAGGGTTGGGCCTTCGAGACCACCCTCGACGTCGAATACGCGCACGCGATGGCCCCCGGGGCCAACATCGTCATCGCGGCCACCCCGGTGTCCGAGACCGAGGGCGAAACGGGCATCCCGGAGATCGTGAAGGCCGAGAACTACGTCCTCGACCACGGCATCGGGGACGTGATCACGCAGAGCTTCGGTGCCAGCGAGGACTCGTTCAGGAGCAAGGCGTCGCTGCTGTCGCTCCGCGGCGCCTTCAAGAACGCCGCCCTCCGTGGGGTCCCCGTCCTCGGGTCCTCGGGTGACAGCGGGAGCACCGACTACGAGCTCGACGGCATGACGCTCTCGCCCACGCAGGAGAACTCGTGGCCGTCGTCCGACCCGCTCGTGACGTCGATCGGCGGGACCCAGTTGCACCTCGACGCCGCAGGGAACCGCACCGCCCCGGACACCGTCTGGAACGACGTGCCCGTCGGGATCGACGGCGCGAGCGGCGGTGGTCCGTCGCACGTGTTCGCGAAGCCGATCTGGCAGTATCTCGTGAGCACGAAGTCCGGTGGAGCCCGTGCCACGCCCGACATCTCGATGAGCGCTGCCGTCGACGGCGGCGCCCTCGTCTACACGTCCTACCCAGGTGACCCCGCCGGCTACGGCATCGTGGGTGGTACGAGCGAGGCCTCGCCGCTGTTCTCCGGCGTCGTCGCGCTCGCGTCGCAGGCTGCCGGGCACCGCCTCGGCGCCCTGAGCCCGCGGCTGTACATCCAGAGCAAGGCCCGCAGGTCCGGGATCGTCGACGTGACCCAGGGCACGAACACGTTCACGGCGCTCGACGACGACGGCAACGCGCTGTTCACGGTGCCGGGCTACGACGCCGGCCCGGGCTACGACATGGCCACGGGCCTCGGAACGGTCGACGGACCGGCGTTCGTGAAGGCGCTCGCGCGCTGATCCTCGTCGCGGGTGCCTCGCCGTGGCGGGCGGGGCACCCGAACCCGATCAGGAGGTCGACTGGAGGACGGCGGCAGCAGCCGCGATGTCCTCCATGTCGCCCGGGTGGGGCGACCAGGGCAGCTGCAGCGGGTCGTGCTTGTAGCGCGGGATCACGTGCAGGTGGAAGTGGAAGACCGTCTGCCAGGCGTACTCGCCGCAGGAGTTGAGCAGGTTGACGCCGTCGGCGCCGAGGCCCCGGATGGCGCGGCGCGCGATCCGCTGGCCCATCCTGGTGCACGCGGCGAGGTCGTCCTCGTCGATCTCGAGAACGTTCTTCGCGTGGATGCGCGGGATCACGAGGACGTGTCCGCGGGTGGCGGGGTTGATGTCCATGAAGGCGATCACGCGGTCGTCCTCATCGATCTTCGTGGCCGGGATCTTCCCGTTCACGATGGCGCAGAAGATGCAGTCGTCGGGCACGAGGGGCAGGCTACCGCGCGTCCGCGGCGGCACGGGCGGCATCGAGGGCAGCGTCGGGCGTGAGCGCCGGGTCGATGAAGCGCGCACGGCGTTGGGCTTCGAGCGCGTCGGCGAGCCACGGACCCGGCGGGCGTTCGAGCTGCGAGGTGAGGGCGTCGCCGTCGTGCAGCGGGGTCGGCGCGCCACCGGCCTCCCGCCAGGCGACCGCGCGCGGCAGCATGAGGCGGGTGAGGTCGGCGTGGGCTTCGATGGCCGGTTCGGCGCGGCGGCCACGGGTGGCGAGACGATCCGCGAGCCCGAGGACGGTCACCTCGACCTCGACCGGCTCGCAGGTGTGGAGGTACCCGTAGACGGCGGCCTCGTCGAGCGGCTGGGCGTGGACGAGGAAGCCGAGGCGCAGGTGGTGGAGCGTGAGGGCCTGCGCCATGCGAATGACCTTGCGCGGGTAGCGGAGGCGGTCGAGGATCTCCCCGGTCATCTCGCGGCCGACGCGATCGTGGTTCGGGAACCCGATCATCCGGCGCTCCTCGAACCAGACGCGCGTCCGCGGCTTCGCGATGTCGTGCAGGAGCGCGCCGAGGCGCAGGACCTCCGCCCCGGTCCAGCCGCCCGCGATCTCGCGGCCGTGGATCGCGTGCGTGGCCGCGGCCACGTCCGGGTCGACGAACTGGTCGAGGGAGTGCTCGAGGGCGAGCGTGTAGCCGAGGACCTCGCGGGTGTGCCCGGCGACGTCGAGGTGGTGGTACCCGCTCTGCTCGACGCCCTCGAGCGCCTCGAGCTCCGGCAGCACGGCGGCGGTGCCGCCGAGGGTGGAGAGCAGTTCGAGCCCGAGCAGCGGTCGGGTGCCGCAGACGATCGCGCGGATCTCCGCACCGATGCGCTCACCCGCCACGCCGTGCAGTCCTGGGGCGGCGTGCTGGGCGCGCCGGACGGTCTCCCCATCGACGGTCCAGGGTGCCCCGGCCACCGCGCGGGCGATCCGCAACACACGGAGTGGGTCGTCGGTGAGCGAGCTCGGGCCGCAGACGCGCAGGACGCGCGACCGGAGGTCGGCGATGCCGTGGACACGATCGACGACGTCGGCGGGGTCGAGCTGCGGCCACGCGTGGGCCGCGGCGAGCGGGAGCGCGAGCGCGTTGACGGTCAGGTCGCGGCGGAGGAGGTCGGCGTCGAGACCGTCCGGGTGCAGCGGCATCACGTCGACCTGGATGCCACCGGCCGCGGTGACGCGGTAGCCCCCGAAGCGGTCGGAGAGCGGGAACCGCGGCGCGTTCAGGGCCTCGGCGACGGCCTTCGCGACGCCGGCCGGATCACCGTCGACGGCGAGATCGAGATCGAGGGGTTCGAGGTCACCGAGGAGCACGTCGCGGATGGCGCCACCGACGATCCAGACGCGGCCCGGGGCGGCGGCGTCGGCAGCGGCGAGGGCCGCGCGGGCGATATCGGCCGTCGCCGCGGCGTGCGCCGTCACCGGCGCGGGATCCGTGCGCCGAGTCCGCACGTGATCTCGTAGTTGATGGTGCCGAGCGTGCGGGCGAGGTCCTCGGCGAGGATGCGCTCGTCGCCCTGGTCACCGATGAGCACGACCTCGCTGCCGACCGGCACCGGGTCGGTCCCGAGGTCGATCGCGACGCTGTCCATGCTGACAGTGCCGATGGTCGGGACCCTGCGGCCGCCGACGAGCACGGCGGCCCGGTTCGT
>JAVHXX010000110.1 GCA_031119595.1 Patulibacter sp.
TCGTCACCTTGCCCTTCCACTCCGGGTTGAAGAACTCCTTGATGCTCTTCAGCTCACGGCCGGTCTGCTTGATGTTGTAGCCCAGCCCGAGCGCTCCGGACTGCCACGGCAGCGTGTAGAGCCGCTGCGGGTCGTACGGCGGGTGCTTCAGCGGATCGGTGAGGTTGGCGACGCCGTTCGGGATGTTCTTCTTGTCGATCGGGGTCACGTAGCTGGACCGCACCCAGCGCGCGGCCATCGGGTCCGTCAGGACGACGATGTCGCGGCCGATCGGCTTCTTGGCCGCCAGCTGTGGGCGTACCTTCCCGAAGAACTCGTTGTTGTCGTTGATCTCCTCGACGTACTTCACGTGCCCGCCGTACTTCGCGTCGAACGTCTTCAGGACGGACTTGTCGATGTAGAGCGGCCAGTTCGAGAAGGTCCAGTTGCCGATCGGGACCTTCGGGTGGTTGACCGTCGCCGCGGCCTTCGCGAGCTGCTCGAGGTTCTGTTCGGCCGTGCCCTTGATCCCGCACGCCGCGAGGAAGCTCGACATCCCCCCGAGCATCAGCGCCGCGCCGGCGCTACGCCCGAGGAAGCGGCGCCGGTCCATCGACCCGTCCCACAGGAGCCGCTCGAGGTGCGACTCCAGGGCGGCCCGGGTGGGCTCAGGCATCGGCGCCCACGGCGACCACGAACGTGTGCGACGGCTCCCAGCTCAGTTCGACCTCTGCGCCGTCTGCGACCGTGGTCACGTCGTCGCGGGCGTTGTTCTGGACCGTGACGATGATCTCGTCGCCGCCGGCCGTGAGCACGTGGTACTCGAGCGACACCCCGAGGAATGCCGACGTGACGATGGTGGCCCGCATCCGATTCGACCGCGACGATTCCGGATCGAGCGCATCGAGCGGACTGATCCACACCTTCTCCGGCCGCACCCCGACCGCGAGCTCGCCGCTCGTCGCCGCGACGCGCTTCGTGGGCACCTTGAAGGTGTTGCCGTCGTGGGTCTCGACCACGCTGGCGTCGCCGTCGGTGCCGGTGACCGACGCCTTCACGAGGTTGCTCTGCCCGAGGAAGTTCGCGACGAACGCGGTGCTCGGATAGTCGTAGAGCTCCCGGGCGCTGCCGGCCTGTTCGATCTTGCCGCGGTTCATGACGGCGATCACGTCGGCCATGCTCATGGCCTCCTCCTGGTCGTGCGTCACGTGCACGAACGTGATCCCGACCTCCTGCTGGATGCGCTTGAGCTCGACCTGGAGCTGCCGGCGCAGGCGCAGGTCCAGCGCCCCGAGCGGCTCGTCGAGCAGCAGGGCGCGCGGGCGGTTGACGAGGGCGCGGGCCAACGCGACGCGCTGCTGCTGGCCACCGGAGAGCGCGCCCGGGCGCCGCTCCGCGAGGTGGGCGAGCTGCACCTGCTCGAGCGCCTCGGCCGCACGTCGCCGGACCTCGTCCTTCTTCACGCCCTGCCGCTCGAGCCCGAAGGCGACGTTCTTGGCGACGGTGAGGTGCGGGAAGAGCGCGTAGGACTGGAAGACCGTGTTGACCGGGCGCTTGTTCGGCGGGATGTTCGTCACGTCGACGCCGCCGAGATGGACCGTGCCGACACTCGGCGTCTCGAAGCCGCCGATCATCCGCAGCGTGGTCGTCTTGCCGCACCCCGACGGGCCCAGCAGCGCGTAGAACGTGCCCGGCTCGATCGTGAGCGTGAGATCGTCGATCACGGTGACGTCGCCGTAGTGCTTGCTCACCGACTGCAGGCGGATCTCGCCCGCCGCGTCGACCGTCTTCGCCGGCGACGGGGACGGCGGGGCCGCAGGGTCGGGGGCCACCTGCTCGGGAGTGCTCACGGACAGAACCTAACCCGCGCATCGCGCCGGGTTGTAGGCCTTCAGGCCAGCCGCGGACCGTCGTTCTGTCCAAACGGACAAGGCCATCCACACCGACGGCTGTTAGACCGACAAACGGCAAGACGCCC
The DNA here is from genome assembly GCA_031119595.1 of Patulibacter sp. GTDB lineage: Bacteria > Actinomycetota > Thermoleophilia > Solirubrobacterales > Solirubrobacteraceae > JAGIBJ01. Next base: position 1,958 of record JAVHXX010000110.1, read on the forward strand.
CGTCACCCCGGCTCGGGGCCGGGGTGACGGGGCGTCGTCCGGCGGTGCCGGAGCCGCGCGGAGCGGGTCGCCTACTTGGAGAAGTTCGGCAGCTGCTGCTTCACGACGGTGAGCGCGGGGCGCGGCGTGCCGTGGGGGTCGACGAGACCGGCGTCCTGGCGGGTGTTGCCGCAGCCGGCGCCGAACCAGTTGTAGAGGTACAGGCGCTGCACGCCCTGGCTCTGGAACTTCTTCGCCGTGCTGAACACGTGCTTCGTGGAGGTCGCCGCACGCGCGGTGGAGCACTTGAAGTTCGAGCCGAACTCGACGAGCCCGCCCGTCTCGGTGATCCAGAACTTCACGCTCTTGTTGCCGGCCTTCGCCGCCTTGATGATCTTCGACGTGTACGTGGTGCGGTTGCGGTTCACGTCACCGTAGTTGTGGAAGCCGACGACCTTCACGCGCTTCTTGTAGGTCGACGAGAGCGCCGCGAAGAACTTCTTCTCGTAGGTGTCGACGCCGGCCTGGTCGAGGACGTCGAGGGCGACGATCGGCTCCTTGCCCTTCACCACGCCGTACATCGCCTTGAAGAAGTCGGCGGCGGCCTTCGGGGACTTGTAGGTCGGCTCGGAGGCGTGGTTCGCCTCGTTCCACACACCCCAGGCGGAGACGCCCTCAGGACGGAAGTGGGCGACGATCTTCTTGACCTGGGTGGTGTAGGCCGCGGTCGAGGGCAGCTTCGCCTTCTTCAGCGTGTAGTTGTCGGTCGAGAGGTGGAAGAGCACCTGCACGCCGGCGGCCTTGGCCTTGGCGAGGTAGGTGTCGGCGGCGGCGACCGTCGCCGGGTCCTTCATGCCGTTCCACGGGAAGAAGTAGCGGGTCTGCTTGAGCCCCAGGGGCTTGTAGTTGGGGTCGTCGAACATCGCGGCGTTCTGATCGCCGATGCCGACCTTGATCGAGGATTTGGCGGCCGCCGTCGAGGTGACGGTGCCGAGCGCGATCAGGGCGATGAGGGGGAGCAGGAAGGTCCTGAGTCGTTGCATGTCGGTTCCAAACCGGTCGGAGGGTCGGCGTTGCGGCAGCGGGGCGGAGTGGCGCCCGGCCGCTCACCGCAAACCGGTCACGGGGTGACCGGAGGCGCCGAAGGTGGATCGTGGAGGGTGTCGCGCGCCGGCCAGGGGGCGCGTTCGGGTCAGCGGAGCTTTACCACCATCTTCCCGACGTTGGCGCCGGCAAGGAGGTCGAGGAAGGCCTGCGGGGCGGCCTCGAGGCCCTCGCGCACGGTCTCCCGGTACGCGATCTCCCCGGACTGCACGAGCGGAGCCACCGTCGCGAGGAAGTCCCGCTGGAGGTCGAAGTGGTCGGCGACGAGGAAGCCCTCGATGCGCCCGCGGCTCGCGATCAGCGAGGTCATGTTCCGCGGGCCGGGAGGCGGCTCGGTCGCGTTGTACCCGGAGATCGCGCCGCAGATGGCGATGCGGCCGCGCAGGCGCAGCGCAGCGATCGCCGCCTCGAGATGCTCCCCGCCCACGTTGTCGAAGTACACGTCGATGCCGTCGGGCGCGGCCTCCTTCAGCTGCTTGCGCACGTTGCCCTCGCGGTAGTCGATGCAGGCGTCGAAGCCGAGCTCCTCGATCACGTGGCGCGCCTTCTCCGGACCACCGGCGCTGCCGATCACCCGCGACGCGCCGAGGTGGCGGGCGAGCTGACCGACCAGACTGCCGACGGCGCCGGCCGCCGCCGACACGAACACGACGTCGCCGTCCCGCATCGACGCGACACGCGTGAGGCCTGCGTACGCGGTGAGGCCCGGCATCCCGAGCACCCCGAGGAAGGTCGACTCGGGCGCGAGCGACCGGTCGAGGACCGTGACGTACGTGGCGGGCAGCAGTGCGTGCTCGCGCCATCCGAGGCCGTGGACCACGAGGTCTCCGACGGCGACGCCGTCCGCGGCGCTCGCGACGACCTCCCCCACCGCCCCGCCCTGCATCGGCTCCCCGAGCTCCCAGCCTGCCGCGTAGGACTTGGCCGTGCTCATGCGTCCGCGCATGTACGGGTCGACGCTCATCCAGTCGTTGCGGACCACGATCTCGCCCGGCGCCGGGTCGGGCAGCTCGCGGGTGGCCAGCTCGAAGGTGTCGAGGCCGGGTTCGCCGACGGGTCGCACGGCGAACCGGATCTCGCGGGTCGTGGTCGGCATCGAAGGTCCTTCGCGGCAGAGAGCGGGCAGGCGCGCAGGCCGTGCGGACGCCCTGCAGCGCCGCGGCAACCCGGGCCGCGGCTCAGGCTAGTGCGCGACGGGACCGGCGCCCGTGGCGTGCACGGACGCGTCGTACATCGCGAAGCGGTTCTTGCCCGACTGCTTCGCTGCGTACATCGCATGGTCGGCGGCGACCAGCGCCTCGTCGGCGGTGATGCGGTCGTCGAAGCAGACGATCCCGACCGACGCGGTGACGGGCCGCGCGGTGTGGAACGGCTCGCAGGCCTGCGTGACCGCCTCGATCAGCGCGGTGGCCACGATCCGGGACTGCGCGGGCGACTCGGCCGGCAGGATCACCGCGAACTCGTCGCCGCCGAGGCGCGCGACGACATCGGTCTCGCGGAGACGCTCGACGAGCGCCCCGGCGACGCCGACGAGCAGTGCGTCGCCGACGGCGTGGCCGAGGCTGTCGTTGACGCCCTTGAAACCGTCGAGGTCGAGCATGAGCAGGCTGCCCGTCTGGGCGTAGCGACGCACCCGTGCGACCTGCAGGTCGAGCTCACGCTCGAAGCCGCGGCGGTTCACGAGCCCCGTGAGCGGATCGTGGTGGGCCATGTGCTTGAGGCGCTGCTCGTAGTCCTTGCGGTCCGAGACGTCCTGGACCTGCATGAGGAACTGGTACGGCACGCCGTCGTCGTCGCGCAGGAGGTTGATCCGCGACTCGGCCCAGATCTCGCGACCGCTGCGGTGCACGAGCCGGAACTCCATCGACGCGGTCTCCTCCGTCGAGTCGAGGAGCTGGAGGAGCCTGATGCGCGCCTCGGGCTTGTCCGTGGACGAGACGATCGTGTACGGCGGCAGCTCGCACATCTCCTCGGAGGTGTAGCCCACGAGGTCGGTGAAGGCATCGTTGACCCGCTCGAACCTCCCGTCCATGCCGATCATCCCGATGCCGATCGGCGCCTCGTCGAAGGCGACGCGGAACTGCTCGTCGGCACGGCGTCGGGCCGACTCGGCGCGTCGCTGCGCGGTCGTGTCCATGCCGGTGATCAGGTAGCCGCGGAACTCGCCGTCGTCGTCGACGTGCCGGCTCCCGCGGAACGACACCCAGCGGGTCTCCCCGGACGGCCGCACGACGCGCGCGTCCTCCGCATACGGGATCCCGGTGGTGCGGGTGTGGAGCGAGGCGGCCATGAGGCGGTCGCGGTCCTCCGGGTGGAAGATGTCGAAGTCGATCGCCTCGACCGGATGGTCGGCGGTGACGCCCAGGATCGCGCGGAACTCCGCGTTCACGAAGGTGAGCGTGCCGTCCTGGTCGCGGTGCGCCACGCCGACGGGCATCGCGACGGCGAGCGTGCGGAAGAGTTCCTCGCTCGCCCGGAGGCCGCGCTGGTCGCGTTCGCGGGCGGCCTGCTCCGCGTGGCGGTCGGTGATGTCGTTGAGGAACGCGATGTAGCCGGTGACCCGGCCGTCGGCGTCGCGCAGCGGGCTGACGGGACCATGGACGGCGATGGTCGAGCCGTCGGGGCGCAGCACGTGGAAGTCGAGGTCAAAGTCGGCGCCCGTGGCGGTCCCGGCGTGCCAGGCGGCGATCAGGGCTGCGCGGTCGTTCGGGTGCACCGCCTCGAGCCAGCCGTCGCCGAGCGCGGCCTCGGCGGGCAGTCCGGCGAGTTCGCTCCACTTCGGGTTCACGGCCAGGCAGTGGCCGTCCGCATCGGCGTGCCATGCCGCCACCGGCGCCCCGGCCCAGAGCGCGGCGAGATCGACGGCGCCGGGTGCACCATCGCGTGGGGGAGTGCGGGAGAGCCGCATACCCAAACGATCGACCCCGGTCAACACCTCCAACCACCTGCGTGGCCGGTTGTACGACGCCGATGCCCCGCTTCGGGGCATCGTGCCCGGCCCCTGCACGCAAAAAGTCCCGCGGACGCCGTGCAAGCCTCTAGTGTCGCTGTCACCTCATGCGCGTCGGCGTCGTTGACATCGGAACGAACTCCACCCGGTTGCTGATCGCAGAGATCGACGACGAGGGTCGCCTCAGCGAACTCGATCGCCGCTCGAACGTCACCCGGCTGGGTCGCGGGGTCGATGCCGACGGCAAGCTCGCCGAGTCCGCCATGCACGACACGTGGCAGGTCGTCGACGACTACCGCGACCGCATGCAGGAGGTCGGGATCGACAAGGCCGTCGCCCTCATGACGAGCGCCGTCCGCGATGCCACCAACGGCACCGCGTTCGCCGAGTCCATCCGCGACCGCCACGGGATCGCCCCGATGGTGCTCACCGGAGAGCAGGAGGCGCGCCTCACCTTCGCCGGCGCCACCGCCGGCACGCAGGAGTCCGGTGCGGTCCTCGTGATCGACGTCGGCGGCGGCTCCACCGAACTCGTCATCGGCCGCCAGGGCCGCGTGCACTTCCACACCTCGACGCAGCTCGGCGTCGTCCGCCAGGGCGAGCGGTACCTCAAGCACGACCCGCCGGCGCCCGCCGAGCTCTCCGCGCTCCAGGCCGAGGCGAAGGCGATCATCGCCGCCTCGTTGCCGCGCAACCTGGATCTCCCGTCGCTCCGCGGCATCGCCGTCGCCGGGACCGCCACGCAGTCGGCCGCCGTCGACCTCGGGCTCGTCCGGTACGACCCGAGCCGCGTCCACGGCCACGTGCTCCAGCGCTCGACCCTCGTCTCGCAGCTCGACCACCTCCGTACGCTCCCGTTGGAGGAACGCCAGCGGGTCCGCGGCGTGCACCCCGACCGCGCCCTGGTCATCGTGCCCGGCCTGGCCATCCTGCTCGCCGCGATGGACGCCTTCCGCCTCCAGGAGGTCACCGTCTCCGAGCACGACATCCTCCTCGGCGCCGCGCTCGGGCTCGCCAAGCCCACGGCTCCGGCCCGCCGGGCGCCGCAGGCCTGACGCCCGCGCCGCCCGGGCGGCCTCAGCGCACGGTGAAGTCGATCGACGCCGTGCCCCGGTTCCCGGCCGCATCGGTCGCCGTGAGGACGAACCGGTAGGCCCCGCGCTTCAGCGTCTTCCGCCCGACCTTCCCGTCGAACGGGATCGTGGTGGTGCCGGCCGGGGCGGCCACCGTCTTCACCGAGTTCGGCCGGCCGGCGAGCATGCAGGCCTTCGCGCGCTTCGGTGCCTTGGCCGGTGTGACGCACCCCTTGCCCTTGCGCGCTCCGCGGGTGAGCGTGGCGACGGCGAGGTTCAGGGAGACCGCCTCGCTCACGCGAACGCGCACCGTCGTGCCCTTCTTGCGGCCCTTCACGGCGAACGCCTTGCGGGTGAGGGCGAGCTTGGAGAGCGTCGGCGCGAGGGTGTCCTTCCGGCCGCCGGCGGCGGCTCCCGACCCTGCGGGTACGTCCGGGCCCGGCGCGGCCGGGGCCGCCGGGGGAACGACCGGGCAGTCGCCGCCGGCGGCCCGTTCGTACACGTGGGTGAAGTCCGTCGACGCGTACCCGCCCGCCACGAGGCCGGTCGAACTCGTCGAGAACACGACGCAGCGGCCGTCACCGGACAGCGACACGCCGCTCACCTCACGTGCGGCCTGCGCGCCCGCCGCGCCGTCCGCGAGGCTCACGCGCGCGGTCGTCCCGGCAGACAGGTCGCGGACGTACGCGTCGGCGGAGGACCCGTTCGCATCGACGGCGAGCTGGTTCGTCGCCGACGACGCGAACGCGACGTGCGTGCCGTCGCTGCTGATCGACCCGTTGGCGGCGTCCCCGGTCGGGTTGGCGCCGGTCGCCGTGCGGCTCGCCCAGGTCGTCGTCGCGGTGGCGAGGTCGCGCACATGGAAGGAGAGCTCGGCATTCGTCGGGCCGTCGCCGAGGTTCCCGGCGCGACTCGAGAACAGCGCCTTCGAACCGTCGGCGGAGAGATCCACGATCGACGAGCCGCCGCCGACACCGACGCTTCCGTCGGCGCCGCCGGCCCGACTCACCAGCGTGGTCGTGGTCGTGGTCAGGTCACGGACGAACGCGTCGCTGTCGGCGTTCGTGTCGCCGGGAGCGAGATCCCCGCCGACGGACGTGAATCCCACCTTCGTGCCGTCGCCCGAGACGACGCCGGCGTACCCACCGGCAGCGGAGATCGTGCCACCGGCGCCGGTGGCACGGCTCGCGAGCGTGGTGGTCCCCGTCAGGAGGTTGCGCACGTACACGTCGCTCACGCCGTTGGTGTCGGCGGAGACCAGCGGGCCATCGGTCGTGAACACGACGGTGGTGCCGTCCGCGCTGAGCGTCGGATCGTCGGCGTCCGCCGTGCCGACGACGCCGGACGAGGTCCGGTCCGCGGCGACGACCGCGCCCGTGGCCCGGTCGACGACGAAGAGGTGCTCCCGGCCGTCCGAGACCCCCGGGACGAGGTCGTCCGCACGCGAGATGAACGCGACCTTCGACCCGTCGTCGCTGATGACGGCGCTGTCCGCGTAGGTATCAGCGGGTGGTCCGGCCGGGCCGCCCGCACGGTCGACGAGCGTCGTGGCCCCGAGCAGCTGGTCGCGGACGTACACGTGCTCGACCCCGTCGGTCGGGCCGGACACGAGACCCGAGGTCGAGCTCACGAAGGTCACGAACCGGCCGTCGGCACTCACCGACGCCTCGGTCATCGACGCGTACCCCGCGTTCTGCTGGGCCAGCGGACCCGACCCGGTCGGGCGGGAGAGCAGCTCCGGCACCGAGCCGCCGATCGCCTCCGCGTAGATCAGGGTGTTGCCGCCGCTGCCGGGCACGTCGGACAGGCCGACCGCCACGACCGAGGCACTGGAGCTGATGCCGCCGATGTAGCCGCCGATCGCGGCCGTCCCGGGGCCGCCGACCGTCGACGTGACGGCGGTCGTGTTCGTCGATGGGTTGCGGACGATCGCGACACCGTTGTCGCCGACCGCTCCGCCGCCGAGGTTCAGCGCGCCCGTCGAGAACCCGACGAGGCTGCCGTCGGCGGAGATCGACGGGTTCGAGGAGCCGCCGTTGCCGAGCACACCACCGGCGGAGATCGATGCGACCGTGTTCGTGTTCAGGTCGCGGTCGCGCAGGATCACGTCCTGCGCGCCGTTCGTGTCGGCGGTGATCGGCGCACTGAACAGGTTCGTCGCGTCGGTCTGGAAGGCGACGTAGCGGCCCGTCTGGCTGAGCACCGGCGAGCCGGAGCGCGCGGTTCCCGCCGTGGCGCTCGAAGGCTTGCGGGATTCCAGCGACGGCGTCGCCGTGCCGGAGATCGGCGCGGAGTACACGTCGTCGACGCCGTTCGTGTCGCCGGCACTGAAGTTCGACGACGCCGTCTCGAACGCGACCGTGCTGCCGTCGCCGCTGATCACGGGCGCGTCGGACGCCGCGTTTCCGGGCGTGCCACCGGCCGTGCGGCTGAGCAGCACCGTGGTCGTCCCGACGCGCGCGTAGACGTCGGCGTGGGCGGCGGTGTCGTGCACCGGGTCGAGCGCGTCGTACGTGGTGAAGACCACCGTGCCGTCGTCGGCCACGCTCCCGCGCTCGTTCACACCCTGGGGCGAGACGGCGCCGGCCACGCCGGAGCGACGGCTGATGACGCTCGTGACGCCGGTCTGCAGGTCGCGGCGGTACAGCTCCCACGAGTCCGCCGGGAGCTCTTCGGAGACGAGGTTGGTCGCGCGGCTCGCGAACGTGACGTACCGCCCGTTGCGAGAGATCGAGGCGTTGTGACAGTCGCCGTCGGCGAGCGCACCCTTGCCGCCGGAGGCCCGGCAGACGTTCGTGGTGGTGCCGGTCGCGCGATCGCGCAGGTACACGTACCGGCTGTCCGGGTTGCCGTCCGGCGCAGCGAGGCCGTCCGCCTCCGATTCGAACACGACCCGGTTGCCGTCCGCACTCATCGACTCCGCGCTCTGGAAGATCGAGAAGGACGCGCCATCGGCCGGGAGGGCGCCACCGCCCGGGCGGTCGACGAGCGTCGTCGAACCGAGCGGTCCGGCGAGGGCCGTGGCAGGTGCGGCGACGAGCGCGACCCCACCGGCGGCCACGAGGGCGAGAGAGCGTAGGGCGGGCATGCCGTCCACTCTCCTGAGCGAGCGGCCCCGTCCACCGTCGGTTTGCCGCCAGTCGGCCGCGGCGCGCCCCCAGATCCGGAGCGCCCCGGTCGGGCGCCCTACCCCCGCGTGGCCGTGCGGGGGGACTTCGTGGGCGGCTCCGGGTGGACGGTCCGGAGCGTGGGACCGCCGCCCGTGGAGAGGGCCTTCTCCAGGGCGGGGCGGAACGCGGCTGGGTCGCGGACGAGTTCGCCGCGACCTCCGACGGCCTCGACGAGCTGGTCGTAGCGGGTCTCGGGCGTGAGGTCGGCGGCGAGCGAGTACCCGTAGATGAA
>JAVHXX010000111.1:0-4126 GCA_031119595.1 Patulibacter sp.
ACGCCGTTGTTGCCGACAAGGATTTCGTCCCCCGCGAGCCGCGAGCCGGCGCCGCTCCACCCCGAGACCGGCCGGCCGATCCCGCCACACGGACTCGTGCTCGCGCTCGTCGCCCTGGCCCTCGGTGGCGTCGGGATCGGCACCGGCGAGTTCGTGCCGATGGGCCTGCTCCCGGATGTCGCCCGCGGCATCGACGAGCCGGTCACCACGGCCGGCCACGTGATCTCCGCGTATGCGGTCGGCGTGGTCGTCGGCGCGCCGCTCCTCGCCCTCATCGGCGCGACGATGCCGCGCCGCAAGCTGCTCGTCCTGCTCATGGCGGTCTACGCCGTCGGCAACCTGCTCAGCGCGGCGGCCCCGTCGTATGGTCTCCTGCTGCTCGCCCGCTTCATCAGCGGCCTGCCGCACGGGGCGTTCTTCGGCGTGGCGTCGCTGGCCGCCGCCGCACTCGTCCCGCCCGAGCGGCGCGCGTGGGCGATCACCCGGGTGATGCTCGGACTGAGCATCGCGAACGTCGCCTTCGTGCCCGCCGCGAACGCGATGGGCCACGCCGTCGGCTGGCGGAGCGTGTTCGTCGCCGTGGCCGTGGTCTCGGTGATCACGCTCGTGTCGATCCTGCGGTACGTGCCCGCGACCGCGGCGACCGCCGGGGCCAGCATGAAGGGCGAGCTCGGCGCGCTGAAGGATCCGCAGGTGTTGCTCACGCTCGGCGTCGGCGCGATCGGGTTCGGCGGGATGTTCGCGGTCTACAGCTACATCACGCCCACGCTCACCACCCGCGCCGGGGTCAGCGAGGACATCATTCCGCTCTACCTCGTCGTCTGGGGTGCGGGCATGGTCTGCGGCAACCTCATCGGCGGCCGTCTCATCGACCGCAACCTCCTCGGCACGCTCTTCTGGGGCCTCGCCGGATTCGCCGGAGCCCTCGCGCTCTTCACCGTCCTCTCGGGCAACGCGTACACCGCCGCGCTCGGCGTCTTCCTCCTGGGCAACGTGCTCCTCCTCGGCCCCGCCCTCCAGACCCGCCTGATGGATGTGGCCGGTGAGGCCCAGACCCTCGCCGCGACCATGAACCACGCCTCCTTCAACACCGCGAACGCCCTCGGCCCGGCGCTCGGCGGCGTCGCCTTCACGGCCACGCATTCGTGGACCTCACCGGCCTGGGTCGGGGTGGGGCTGGCCGCGGGAGGCATCGGCTTCCTGCTCAGCTCGATCGCGCTCGAGCGCCGCACCGAGGCCGCGGTCGCGGGCTGAGGCACGCAGCGCCGTTCCTTGCCGGAACCGGACGCCTTGTTCCCCTTCGGCTTCCGTGACACGATCGGCGGCCTGTGCGCCATGTAACGCTGTTCTGCTCCGTCACGACGGCGTTTTCCGAGGGTCGGTCCCGCCGGCTCGCGGGCGCGATCCTCGCCGCGTGCGGCGCGCTCGCGCTGGCGCCAGCCGGCGCCTGGGCCGCCGACCACCAGTGGACCGGGCCGCAGGGCGGGGCGTGGTCGTCCAACGCGAACTGGTCCGGCGGCGCGCCCACCGTGAACGAGGTCGGCGCCACGGTCACCCTGCCCCAGGGCAGCACGTCGACGATGGACATCCCGGGCCTCTCGCTCGACGGCCTGGTGCTCTCCGGCGACAACGTCACGCTGAACGGCGGCTCCGGCACCGGGCCGCTGCACGTCGGCTCGATCACGTCGACGGGTGCGAACGACGTCATCGCCGCGCCGCTCGCGCCGGCACAGGGCCTGCTGCACGTCCACCCGAACGCGCCGTCGGCGTTCCTCAAGATCTCGGGCGCGATCTCCGGCGACGCAACCGACCAGCTCTGGTTCACCGCGTCGCAGGCGGCCGCCAGCCCCAGCGAGGTCGGCGTCGTCCTCACCGGGAAGAACACGTTCGCGGGCGCGGCCACCGTGTTCCAGGGGACGCTGCGCCTCGACAACTCGGGCTTCGACGTCGGCTTCGTCGGGTCGAGCATCACCGTCGGCGATCCGCAGAAGGTCGGCGCGTTCCTGGAGCTCGGGCAGTCGGGCCAGATCGGCGACACGACCGATGTCGTCCTCGCATCCAGGGGCGTGCTGGACCTGGGCTCGGCGAACGACGAGTTCCACGCCCTGAGCGTCAGCAGCCGGTCCCGCGTCGTCGGTGATCCCAGGGCCACCTTCACGCTCGGGCTCTCCGGCCTGCTCACGGTGAGCGGCGCCGTCAACATGGGCGGCGGCACGCTCGCTGCCGCCGGCGGAGTCGACATGGCCGGCGGCACGATCATGGGTGAGCCGGTCAAGGGTCCGTTCGGGATCGTCGGTCAGACGCTCGCGCTCACCAGCGATCTCGAGGCCACGGTGGACAACTTCGACACGCCCGCGACGATCTCCGGGACCGTCGGGCTGAGCGGCTCGCGCACGATCACCACGGACGCCGGCGGCAGCGGCGGCACGGATCTGTCGATCACCGGGCAGATCGTCGATCTCAAGGCGACCTCGGCGGGATCGCTCACGAAGGCGGGCTCCGGCCGGCTCTCGCTCAGCCCGAGCACACGAAACGCGTACACCCTCGGAACCACCGTGGCGGGCGGCACCCTGACCTCGGGGGCCAGCGGCAAGATGCTGCCGGCGTCCGGCCCGCTCGTGGTCGGTGACGGCATCGGCGCTGCCGGATCGGCCGCCCTGCGGACCGCCACCACCGACATCGGTTCGCAGGTCCCGGTCACCGTGAACGGCGACGGTCGCCTCGGTCTGCCCGGCGGTACCTCCCTGCCGAGCCTGACGGTGAACCGCGGCGCCGTCGACCTCGACGGCATCACCACGGTGCGTGGGTCGCTCACGATGACCGGCGGCCAGATCGACGTCGATCCGTCGGCGGCGTCCGCCGAGCTCAGGCCCGCGGACGTGACCTCCCTGGCCGTGCCCGCGGGCACCCCGACCGCGACGATCGACGCACCGATCAAGCTCACGGCCGACTCGACGTTCGACGTCGGGGGTGCGCTGCAGGTCGGGGACCTGGACACCGCCACCGACAGCGGGGCGGGCCACACGAACGTGACCAAGACCGGCTCGGCGACGATGACCTGGGACGGCAGCAACCTGATCCTCGGCCAGACCGCGATCAGCGAGGGCACCGTGAAGTTCGCGCACGGCCGGACGGCCGACGACTGCGCAACCCGCAGCGGGACGCCGTTCTGCGGTCCGACCGACGTGCTCGTCGGGACGAGCGGAACCCTCGCCGGATCCGGCGCGACCAGCACCGTCGGCGACACCCAGGTCAGCGGAACCGTGAAGGCATCCGCGCTCACGGTCCTCGGTTCGCTCACGCTCGCGGCGACCGCGCACGAGAGCGCCGCCCCTGGCGACCCGGGCGTCACCGCGACCGGTGCAGTCACGATCGCCGGCGGCGCCCAGCTCGACCCGGCCTTCCCGGCCGGTTCCTCCGCCGCCCCGGGGACCGTGCAGTCTCTGCTGACGTCGGCCACGAGCCTCTCCGGCCGATTCGCGAATGCCCCGGAGGGCAAGCGGTTCCAGTTCGGGGTGCCGTTCGAGGTGAACTACACCGGCACGAAGGCGACCCTGACGGCGCGCGCGAACCCGACACCGACGCCCACACCAACTCCGACGCCCACACCGACCCCGACGCCCACGCCCACGCCGACACCCACGCCAACCCCGAGCCCGACGCCAACACCAACCCCCACCCCGAGCCCGAGCCCGACTCCCACGCCGACCCCGGTCGCGACTCCGAGCCCGACGCCGGACCCGTCTCCGCAGCCGACGCCGTTCACGCCGGCACCGACCGTCATCCCACCGCCGAACCAGCTGACGACCGTCCTGCCCCCGGCCGTGCCGCCGAAGCTCACGTTCTCGATCGCGAAGACCCAGCGGCTCGCGTCGAAGGGCACCCTCGCGGCGAGTCTCGGCTGCGACCAGGCCTGCTCCGTCACGGTCGCGATCTCGGTGACGATCGGCAAGGCCAAGCCCCGCATCGCGACCGCGACCGTGGCCGCCCCGGCCGGCAAGCCCCGCACCGTCACCCTCGCGCTCCCGAAGGCCACGCTCGCCGCGATCAAGACCGCGCTGAAGCGCCACCAGAAGGTGCGCGTCAGCGCCGTCTGCCCGGGCCCGACCGAGACGGCGATGATGCG
>JAVHXX010000111.1:4136-10445 GCA_031119595.1 Patulibacter sp.
CATCAACACCGAGATGAATATAAAACACAAGATCAACGACAGCGCCGTCGCCACGGCGCGCGGTGGCACGGGCGACACGGGCGCGGCGGTGACCGCAGGCGGCTCGCTGACCGCGGCGCCCGCCAAGAAGACGTAGCGGCCCGCGTGGGCCGCGGCGCGCGGGGCCGCCTACGCGGTCGCCGAGCGCAGGTCGACCAGGGCGGCGTACCGGAGGCGACGCCCTAGCCTCGCGCCCATGGACTTCAAGAAGCTCGGCGGCAGCGGCCTCGACGTGTCGCCCGTGATCCTCGGGTGCATGAGCTACGGGGAGAGCGGCCGCGGCCCGCACCCGTGGACGCTCGAGCCCGCCGACAGCCTGCCGTTCTTCAAGCAGGCGCTGGAGCTCGGGATCACCACGTGGGACACCGCGAACATGTACTCGGCCGGGTCGAGCGAGGAGATCGTCGGCGACGCGATCCGCACGCTCACGAAGCGTGAGGAGGTCGTGATCGCGACGAAGGTCTACCAGGAGATGCGCCCCGGAAAGCCCAACGGCCGCGGGCTCTCACGGGTGGCGATCATGACCGAGATCGACGCGTCGCTGAAGCGCCTCGGGACCGACTACGTCGACCTGTACCAGACCCATCGCTGGGATCCGCACACGCCGATCGAAGAGACGATGGAGGCGCTCCATGACGTCGTGAAGGCCGGCAAGGCGCGCTACATCGGGGCGTCGTCGATGTGGGCGTGGCAGTTCTCGAAGGCGCAGTACACCGCCGACCTCCACGGCTGGACGCGGTTCGTCTCGATGCAGGACCAGTACTCGCTGATCTCCCGCGAGGAGGAGCGCGAGATGCACCCGCTGTGCGTCGACCAGGGTGTCGGCGTGATCCCGTGGAGCCCGCTGGCACGCGGCACGCTCGCCCGGCCGTGGGGCGAGTCGACGAACCGCGCCGAGACCGACCTCGTGAGCCAGCGGCTCTACAAGCAGCAGGAGGCGTCCGACCACGCCGTCGTCGACGCCGTCGGCGCGATCGCGGACGAGCGCGGCGTGGCCCGGGCACAGGTGGCGCTCGCGTGGGTGATCCAGCAGCCCGCCATCACCGCGCCGATCGTCGGAGCAACGAAGCCGCACCACCTCACGGACGCCGCCGCAGCCCTCGAGCTCGACCTCACCCCGGACGAGCTCGACCGGCTCGCGGCGCCGTACGCGCCGCGCGACGCCGAAGGCTTCTAGAGCGTCGCGTCGCGGGCGCACTCGCGTTCACCGGCGACTACGCCGCGTATCGGTAGGCTGGCGGCGTCCGTCCCCGAGCCCAGGTGTCTCGTGACCCACCGCCTGCCCTCCGTCTCCGCCGCGCCCCGCCGCTCCATCCGTCGCAGCGCCCTGTCGCTCGCCGGCCTCGTGGCGATCGGTCTCACCACCGCGGCCGCTGCGCAGGCCGCCACGACCGCCGAGGTCGTCACCCGTGGCGACGGCGCCGCCGGCCCGACGATCGGCGTCGTCAACGGCACGCCGGGCGCCGTCTCGAACGACGGCCGCTGGGCTGCGTTCTCGCTCGACCCGACCGCGGCGCGCTACACGTTCGGCACCGACGACCCGGTCCCCGCGCTCGACCTGTTCGTCCGTGACGTGGCCGGCAACCGTCTCTTCCAGATCACGCACGGCGTCACCGCGAAGGCTGCCGGGTTCGACAACGCCGGTCGGCGCCTCCTCTACGACGTCGTCGACCAGACGATGCCCTCGTTCTCCGACAGCGCGACGCTCTTCACGCTCGACATGACGAACGGTGCCTCGGAGATCGTCGGCCGCGCGACCGGCAAGGACGGGGCCGTGGCCGCGCAGGCCAACGGGCTCCTGTCGGGCGATGGCGCCTCGGTCGTCTTCACGTCGTCGAACGTCCCCGGATCCGGCCCCGGCATCTACCGCCGCACGCTCGCCACCAACGTGACCACCCGCCTGGGCGACCTCCCGCCGTGGCGCGCGCCGATCGATGACCCCCAGGCGTACAACGGCATCCCCGGCATCGAGTCGATCAGCGACGACGGCAAGGTCTTCAGCGTCGACACGCAGGTCGATCCCGAGGTCGACTCGACCGTGATCTTCACGCCGACCGGTCACACCGAGGTGCCGGGTCGTGCGATCGTGAGCGGCGACGGGTCGACCGCCGCCTACCTGCGCGGCAACGGCTTCACCGAGGCGCAGCTCGTGATCCGCACCGTCGCCTCGGGGCAGGAGACCGTCGTCGACGGCCCGCCGCGGATCAACGGCGACGCCTACGAGGGCACCGTCGTCGGGCTCACCGGCAACGGCTCGCAGGTCGTGGTCGCGCCGTACCGGCCGTTCATCCCGATCTTCTCGGGACCGGCGGCGTTCAAGACCTCGCTCTACGACCGCGCGACCCGTGCCTGGGGCTCGGCGGGCCCGTTCGGCGACGCGCTGCGCGGCAGCCGGTCGAACGAGCCGATCCCGGTCTTCGACGAAGCCGCGCTCTCGCGCAACCTGCGGTACTCGCTGTTCACCACCCTCGACCCGACCACGAACTACGACCCGGTCCAGGCGATCGCGATCGGCGACAACTACGGCGGCGCGCTGCCGGGCGGCGGCACCGACCATCCGCCGGCGAGCGTCTACGCCACGCCCACCTGGTACAGCGCCTGTGGCACCAGCTCGGCCGGCTTCCGCATCACCCTCAGCCCGCCGTTCCTCGACGCGGCGAAGTCGCTCCGCGCCGCGGTCTGGGTCGACGGCACCTACGTCGGCGAACGCACCTACACCGCCGCGGCCGAGGAGGCGATCCCGGTCCCCGCCGGCGCCAAGACGCTCACCGTCGCCTCGATCGCGACCTTCGCCGACGGCACCACCTCGACCGGCACCTGGAACTACTCGGTCGAGAACCACTGCGGCTGAGCCCGGGCCGCCCGCGCCGCGCTGCGGCGCGCACGCGCCGGACCGCGCGGCCGCCGACTGAGCGACTTCCCGTTTCGCCAGACGGAAACTCCCCGCAAATACGCGTCGTTTCGCGCCTCGGAGCGGCGGCGCGCCGGAAGACCTCCGGGATGTGAATGACCGTTCCGCGTTCACCGGTCGGCAACGTCCACTTCGGTCCGCGGACCTACGTTGGGTCGCCCCCATCCCCTGCGTTCCCGGAAGGAACACCCACCCATGGCGATCCACCTCCCGCCCCGCGGCGGTCGCTGGCTGCTGCCCGCAGCCGCGGCCGCGGCGCTGCTCCCTGCAGCCACCGCCCACGCCGCCATCACCGATGCCCACCTCGCCTTCACCGGCGACACGAGCTCCACGATGGCCGTCACGTTCAAGGACGACGCCGCCGTCGTCGGCACCACTGGCACCGCCTTCGCGCGCCCCGCCGGTGGCACCGGCGGGGTGGCGGCCTGCGCCACCGCGCCGGCCCCGGCCGACTGCATCACGCTGCCGCTCACCCGCACGGACGCGCAGGGCGTCGCGACCGGCACGGGTCCGTTCTACGCCTACTTCACGGGCACGTTCTCGAACCTCACCCCGAACACCCGCTACGACTGGTCAGCCTCGACCACGGCCACGCCGGCCGGGGTCTCGCCGGGCACGTTCACGACCGGCCACACGGGCGACGCGACCTACACCGCCGCCACGTACGGCGAGGTGCACGTCGACGACGGTGACGACGTGGTCCCGTTCGGGGCGAGCGCCCCCGGCGACTACTCGGTGCAGGGCGTCGTCGGCCTGAACCAGGCCAACACCGTCGTGAAGAACCAGAACGTGAAGCCCGCGTTCGTGGTGAGCTCCGGCGACAACATGAACGACGGCACGATGGAGCCGATGTACGACCGCCTTCTCAGCGGCACGTACACCTTCCCGAACGGCACCCCGCTCGACGGCTCCCCAACCCGCACGCTCCTGGGCTCGGTGCCGTTCATGTCGGCGCTCGGCGACCACGAGTACAAGAACACGGCGGTCGCCGGGACGGCCTCGCCGCTCTACTACGCGCACTTCCCGAACACCGACAACGGCCCGACGGGTCAGGAGAACCGGTCGTACTCCTACGACTACGACGGCGTGCACTGGACCGTCCTCGAGGCCAGCCCGGGCGTGCATCCGGCGCAGTTCGCGGACTACTGGAAGCACGAGCTCGCGTGGCTCGACGCGGACCTCGCCTCGGCGGTGACGCGCACGCGCTTCCAGATCGTGGTGATGCACCAACCGCCGTTCCACTCCAAGACGAGCCGCGTCTACCCGGAGTACGCCGATCCGGAGTTCCGCGACGACGTCATGCCGATCTTCGACAAGTACGGCGTCGAGGCCGTCGTGTCGGGCCACGATGCGCACAACGTGCGCTCGTACCCCGTCGTGGGCACGCCCACGAAGGACTGGACGGCGGGCCAGGCCAAGATGTCGCCCGAGATCGTCGCACCCGGCAAGGGCACGACCTACCTCGAGCAGTCGACCACGGGCAAGAACTACGACGGCCTCCTCGACGGCGAGCCGTGGGTCGCGTGGTCGCAGGACGCCGCGACGATGCCGGCGGTGCTGTTCTTCACGTTCGGCGAGAAGACGATCAGCGCGAAGTTCGTGCGCACGGATGCCCTCGACCCGGTAACGGGCAAGCTCATGCCGACCGGCAAGCCGGTCGACACGTTCACCATCCCGCAGGTCCAGCCGACGGGCACGGACGACACCCCGGTCGGTCCGGCCGGCCCCAAGGGCGACACGGGTGATACCGGCGCTGCCGGTGCTGCAGGCGCTGCGGGTGCCGCAGGCCCGAAGGGCGACACGGGCGCGAAGGGCGACGCCGGGCTGAACGGCGTGACCGGTGCCACGGGCGCGACCGGCGCCACGGGCCCGAAGGGCGACACCGGCGCGACCGGCCCGGCCGGCTCGTTCACGCTGTCGGTCGCGAAGGGCTCGGCCGCGAAGGTGCGCCGCGGCCATACCGCGACACTCGCGTTCACGCTCCGCAACGACAGCGCCTCCGCGGTGCTCGGCGCGAAGCTCGCCGCCGTCACGCCCGCCGCGCTGAAGGTGGCCGGCGGCACGACCCACACCACGAAGGTCGCCGATCTCGACGCCGACGCCTCCCGCACCGTGCGCGTCGCGCTGAAGGTCGGAGCCGGCGCAGCGGTCCGCACGCACACGATCAGCGTGCGCCTCACCGTCGCTGGCAAGACGGTCCGCAAGAGCGTGGCGCTGCGCGTCACGCGGTAGCGGGCCGCCCGCACGGCCCACGGGTCGAGCACCGCGCGACGGGCGCGGTGCTCGACCCACGCCCCGGTGCAGAGGCGCCGCACCACGAGAGCAGCCTGGCCACGCTTGCCCGGACGGAGCGCAACGTCCGCGGCTTCGCGCCGAGCCCGGCCGACGGCCCAGCCGGCGCCCCGGCCCCAAATGGACGCGAGCGCCCACGTACGTTGATTGCACCGTCTCCGACCCGCGCCATCGAGCACGGCTGTGCGGCGGTGCACACGTTCATATATGTGCGTTATTTGCGCCGCCACCATGGATGTTCACATCCTGTTCCAGGGTTGTTCATCGAATGCGGTCTAGCGTTCGATCCGAGCCGCACCTCCGGCCGGCTCACCTCCTCCTCGATGCTGACCGCTCTCCAGTCATCCGCCGCGCGGCCCCGCCGCGCCGCCGTCTCGGCCCTGCTCGCCGTCGGGCTCGTGCTCGGGTCCACGTCGACGGCTTCGGCCGCGACGACGAAGGACCTCGTCCACGACGTCCTCCCGCCGTCGGTGGCTCGCGCCGTCGACCCCGTCGTCGATGCCGCCGCGCCCGCCACCGACCCGGTCACGCAGGCTGCTGCGCCGGTCACGGATCCGGTCGTCGCGGCCGCCGCACCCGTCACCCACGCCGTCGACCACGCGACGGAACCGGCGGTCGCCGCCGTGACCCGGGCCGTCGAGCCGGTGACGGCACCGGTCGTCCACGCCGCCGCGACCGACATCGTGGCACCGGCGGCCCGTGCCACCGCTCCGGCGACGCGCGCGGTCGCGGACGTCGCCGCCCCGACGGCCCGGACGATCGCCCGGGCCGCGGACGTGCCCCGGCACCACGCCGTCGCCCCGGCGCCGTCCCGCCCGGACACCGCCTCGGCCTCCACCGCCGAGATCACCGAACCCGGGACTGCCACAGGCGACATCACCCGTGAACACGGGCCGACTTCCGCGACCACCACGCCGGCGACCACGCCCACCGCGGGCGCTGCCTCCACCTTCCCGTGGCTCCACCACGTGCGGTCCTCGGCGCTCGGCGACCACACCTCAGCACCGGTCTCAGGCCAGCACCGGGCGACCGGCGGTGGCGATGGCGACCCGGTCTTCGGGGGTGAC
>JAVHXX010000112.1:0-4962 GCA_031119595.1 Patulibacter sp.
CAGCAAGGGCGCCACTGAGCGCGGTCTTCGAGAACCCACGGCGACGAGACAACGGAAGCTCGCGGACGTCGAGGAGACGCTGCACGCCCGCCCGCTGCAAGCTCTCCACGAACGTCGAGGGAGTCTTGTGCTGCTCGTAGCCGATCGTGAAAAGGAGCGAAGTCACTGGGGTTGGTTCGTCAACGACGGGTGCATCCCTGTGAGTATCCCTTCCGCGACGGCGCGGAGCGCGTCCGACTGCGCGCCTCTAACCGTAGAGCGCGGACAGACGTTCTCGACGGTCTTCCGATCGGCGCGCCGCGTCGAATTGGTGCACGTAGATCTGTTGGGTGATCGCGACATTCGCATGCCCCAGACGGGCGCTGACCTCCTCGATATCCCACCCGGCGGCGATGAGTGCCGACGCGTGGGTGTGCCGAAGCGAGTGGAACGTCGGCGCGGTCTGCACGACGCTGCCATGACGATCCGTCACCGCCGCGAGGCCAGCGCGATCGACTGCGCGGGACAGGATGCGCCCGCCCACGTTCCGGTGGTCCAGGCCCCTACCGGAACGGCTCATGAAGACCAGATCGTGCCCGGCAAAATGGCCGCTGGTTCGCTTGTGCTCAGCGAGCCGTGCAGCGAGTGCCGGAGTGACCTCAAGGCACCGACGCGAGCGAGCCGTCTTCAGCGGCTGACGCGCGCCGGCTCGGTCGAGCTGAAAAGCGAAGGACACAGTCTGGTCGCGCAGGCTGATATCCGACCACGTGAGGCCGAGTATCTCTCCAAGGCGTCCGCCAGTCTCGGCGGCGACCTCGAAAATGAGGCGGTACTCCGGTTCAATCGCCGTCAGCAGTCGGCTCAGCTCGTCACCGTTGAGGATCCGTTTCTCCTTCTGGTCTGCACTTGACGGCCGCTCCACCCTGTCAAGCAGCGACACAGGGTTGGCCCCAGGCAGACCAAGGTGACGACCGCTGTACGTGAAGATCGCCGAGAGGACCGAGATCTGGCCCTTGATGGTCCACCCCTTGAGCCCTGAGGCCTCTTGCGTCGAGACGAAACGAGCGATAGCCGTCGGCGTGATGTCGGACATCCGCTTCCCACCGAAGGCGTTGGGCTTCCGGAGGTGCGCGAGGCTGGCTCCGTACGCACTTTGCGTAGTGGCCCGGAGCTTGACGACGCGAGCTTCCCACCACGCTTGCGCAGCATCGTCGAACCGAAGGCGCGGATCGGCAGCGATGCGCTCACCGCGTTCGCGCTGCGCGCGTGCTTCGACGAGCGCCGACCGAGCGGCTCGAATGCCACCGTCGACCTTGCGCCACCGCTGACGCCCGCCGGAGTCGCGGAACCCGATCTCAAAGGCACCGTCGGCGCGTCGGTAGATGCCGGACTCAACGCGCGTGCGCCGAGCCGTAGGCTTGGTCGTGCTCATGAGGTTGCTTCCTCTGGGCCATGTCGCCGGGCCGTTGACGCGGTCGCGGCGACGCTTTGGTTTCGGGTCGATCGTAGCGCTGCCAGCGAGCAGCTCTCGGGCGCGGTGGCCAAGTGTCGCGAGGACGAGTCCATCATCGGTGACCCTCCCGCCAGGCGTCGAGGTCGCGTCGTTTGAACCAGAGCTTGCCTCCGGGAGCTTCCTGTGAAAACGAGATGTCCCGCGCACCCGTGTGCTTGTGCAGTGCGTTCACGGTGGTCCCGAGGTACTCGGCGGCTTCCGCACTGGTCATCCACCGGTCCGGGTCGGCTCCAGGCGACAAGATCACGAGACGTGCGACGCGCTCGGCGATCGCTTCCGCCAAGTCGTCGAGAGCGTCGTCAGAAAATTCGATCTTGAGGTCAGCCACGGGCGCGCTCCGGCAGCGTCGTGCTCCGTGCAGGTCCGGTGCGTGCCGGGTTGTGCCGGGAGATTTCGAGGTTTGTGGAAGGACCGTTCTGTGAAAGACCCCTGATATCCGCGGCACGCTCCGGCACGGACCCCGCATCGTGTTCAGCCAGTGTGATGCCCACCCAGCCGCGGTGCTGCTTGCCGTTGATCCGCGTTCGGCCCTGCTGGAGCCCGTGGCGTGAGAGGCGGATGCCGAGCTGGCGTTGATCGAGGGGCGGTTGCCCGTTGGCCTCTGCCCACCGCAGGTACGCGTGCCGCAGCGCGAGGCCGGGAGTGAACGCGTCGTCGACGGCCCGGACTTGCTCGGCCATGAATTGCGAGAAGGGATCGAGGGATTCGGCCGCTTGCGCGCTGGCCGCCTCGACGGCAGGACAGGTCCCGAGCCCGTCGCCCAGCATCGTGACTGCGCCTTGCACAGCCCAGGCGAGGATGCCGGCGCTCTCTGCGACCAGCCGATCAAACAGACCGGGGTCCTGGTCCGCGTCGGCGATCGTCACGTCGAACGGGATGATCCGCACGCGGCGGCGCATGGCGAAGTCGGAGCCGTCGTACCGAGGAACGGTGTTGCACGAGATCAGAAGTTTGAGCACGGGAGCAAATGCCTCCTCGGTCTTCCACAGGGTGCGGGCGATGATCTCCTCGCCTCCGGTGATCTCCTTCACCAGGCGCTCGTCCAAGCGGAAGCCGTCGGAAGACTCGCTCGCGGTCACGAGCCTTGCGCCGCGGAGGCGAACGAGGTCGGACCGGGTCCCCCCTGCGGCCGACTTCGATTCCATGAACGTCTCGATGCCGGCGCTGACGGCGTAGTCGCCGAGCACGTGTTGGAGCACCCGGATGAACAGACTCTTGCCGTTGGCTCCGGTGCCCAGGAGCACGTACAGCTCCTGCTCAGACGTCTCTCCGGTCAGGAAGTAGCCGACGAGACGTTGAAGGTACCGGCGAGTGTCGGGGTCCGGGATGACCTGACTCAGGAACGTCGCCCACGCCGAAGACTCGGCATCCGGAACGTAAGGCGCGCGGGTGACCTTGCTGATCAGATCGTCGGGGTCGTGCGGGCGCGCCTCCCCCGTTCGGAGGTCGACGGTCCCGGTCGGCGTGTTGAGCAGCATATGGTTCGCGTCGAAGGCGTCCGGATCCGCGCTCAGGTGGACTCGCGCAAGTTTGATCATCGCTTCGAGGCGGGTGATCGCTTGGCTCCCGAGTCCGTGACGAAGCCGAGCCACGACCTGGAGATGAGGCGTGTCCCGCTCGCGGAGGATGGTGGGTTCAGCCTCGATCGCCTCGGCGGTCCGGATCGCCACCTGCATCGCGGCGTGGCGCTCGGAGTTGTCGTCCCTCCAGCAGACCCCGTCCCAGACTCGCCAGCTGCCGCCGGTGACCGCCAGCAAGAGGCCGGCCGCTCGAAGCGCCATCCGCGTGCCGTTGCCGGCGTCGCTGGCCTCACACTCCACGCATTCGAGGAGCAGCTCACGGCCGTGCAACGTGGCTCGCGTCGGCGGACGCTGGGAGACAAGCACCGGGTCGTTGGCCCGTGCGGCGACGTCGTCGAGGGCCGCGCCGATGACGCTCAGAGGATCAGGCACCGCGGTCACCCTCACGTTGCAGGAGGAGACCGGCGAGCGAGCCCGCGACCTCATTAGCGGTGCAGCCAGCCAAGCAGTCGAGCCCGATCGGCCCGTCTTCGGCAACGCGCAGCCACGCGTAGGCCGGGCCCGCGCAGTACGGGCACTCGAACCCGAGCGTGAGCTGCCACGGACGGCCAACGCGGTCCAGTGCGGCCAAGGTCTGCGCCACCGACAACACGTTGCCCTTGAGGTCAGAGCGACTCACGGACGGCAGGGCTCGGCGCCGTGCCTGGCGATGTCCCGCGGGATACAGGTCCGCGATTTGGAGGCCGAGCGCGCGAACGATGTCGGCGATGTCGCATTGGCGCGCGTAGCAGTGCGCGATGACCTGGCCGTCGACGCCGATGGTCACGCGTAGGGAGCCTCGATTATCGCCATGAACGGGACAACGCGCGCGGAACTCCTGGGAGGTGCCGCGCGGATCGCAGTCTGCGGCAACGAGTGCTGCCCAGACCCGCGCCAGGGGATCGCCGCTACCGGCCGTTGATCGGCCTTCGTGCGTCAGCAGACCGCGTGACGTACTCATGGCTAGGCCTCGTCCCGTGCCAGCAGCTCGGACGTAAGCAGGGCCTGCTCAACACGCGCGAGTACCTCGCTGTGGCGCGGGCGATATCCGCACTCCAGAAGACTCAGGGCGCTGACCGAAACCTCGGCAGCGACCGCCAGTTGAACGAGCGTCAACCCCGCCGCCCGTCGCCGCGTGCGCAGATCGAGGTCGTCCGGCGGCTCGGCGTTCTGAAAGGAATTCATGCCATGAAGAACTACACCCGCCCCGAGCCCAACCCGACGCCGAACGGCCCGCCAACACTGGGGTTGTGGACACCTCCGGCCACGTCGTATCGGGTTTGATACAGGTTTGACCCGGGTCCGGAGGGTGCCTGACACGGATTTGGACCGGGTTTTCACCCCATTTCCACCCCATAAACCCTTTTCCCCGCAAATTGCGCATTTTTCGGCAACGGCGAGGCTTGACAGGGTGCCGTTTTTGGCCGGAATTTTCTACGGCGAGGGCCCCGGTAGCGGGACCCGCCGCCAACCTAAAACACCCCATCCCCCCCCCCCCCCCCTGCCAGTCGGACCGCTCCGGAACGCGCAACCCCACGGTTGCTGGTGCAATGGGGGTCGGTCGCCCCCCGTGGGCGCCGCCCTCTGACCCGGAAGAGCCGGAACGTGCCCTGACGTTTGTCAGCCCACCGTTGACGTCGGTCAACGCGTGGTGTCACGACCCCGGCTGCGCCGGTTTCACCGACCTGAGCGGTCTATCCCGACGGCGGGGCCGAGGAGCCGCTCAACCACGACGCAGTCCTTCCATGCGCCGTCGAGCTGTGCGTGTCGACAGTGCACGCCGATCTCGGTGAAGCCGGCGGCTCGGTGTGCTGCTCGGCTGGCGGCGTTATCGGTGAAGATGCGGCTCGTGAGCTTGTGCAGGCCTGCGTGTTCGGCGTGTTCAGCCAGGCGCTGCCCAACCTGCTGCCA
>JAVHXX010000112.1:4972-7205 GCA_031119595.1 Patulibacter sp.
GAGGGCGCGGGCGACGCCGTGTCCGCGGCGCTGTCGGTCGACGTAGACGCTGTGCTCGCCGACGCCGCGATAAGCGTGGCGGGGCGAATAGGGCGTGATGCGGGCCCAGCCTGCGACGTCACCATCGCAGCAGGCCACGAGGAACGGGAGCGGTGCGGGGAGCCAGGTCTCGATCTCGGTGAGCGTTCGCTCGTCGGTCTCGAAGGTAGCGATCCGCTCGGTGATTCCTTGGTTGTAGAGCGTCGTCACCGCGGGGAGGTCGTCCGGTTGGGCGGGGCGGATGACGACGGCCGGACTCATGCCGGCTTGGTCGCTCGGACGATCGCGGACGCTGCTTGAGCGTGGACGCGGTGGGTCTCCTGCACTTCGATGTCGGTGAAGCCGGCGGCGGCGAGCTGCTCGCGGAACTCACGGTCGGTGAGGGCACCGGCGATGCAGCCGGTGTAGGCCTGCATGTCGGCGCGGGTCGCGTCGTCCATGTCCTCGTCGGCGATGACGTCGGTGACGGCGAATCGGCCACCGGGCCTTAGCACGCGCGCGGCTTCGCGGAGCGTCTGGGCCTTGTCGCCGGACAAGTTGATGACGCAATTGCTGATGATGACGTCGACGCTGGCGTCGGGGAGGGGGATCGCTTCGATCGTGCCTTTGAGGAACTCGACGTTGGTGACGCCGGCCTCGGCTTGGTTGGCCCTGGCGAGGTCAAGCATTTCGTCGGTCATGTCCAGGCCGTACGCCTTGCCGGCGGGGCCCACACGCTTGGCGGACAGCAGGACGTCAATCCCGCCGCCGCTACCGAGGTCCAGCACGGTCTCACCTTCGCCGAGCGCCGCGACGGCCGTGGGGTTGCCGCACCCCAGCGACGCAAGGACGGCGTTCTCAGGGAGTGCGCGGTGGTCGTCGCCGTAGAGCGCCTCGCCGAACACAGCCTTCTGCTCCTCGGTGATCACCGGCGTGTCGGCGCCGCAGCACGATGCGCCGTCGGTCACTTTCGCTTGGCCGGTGACGTCTCGGGCGGCGTTGGCGTAGCGAGCGCGGACGGTGCCTTGGATCTCGGTGGTGTCGGTCATGGCGTCCTTACATTGAATAGTGTCGATGTAATCACCGTAAGCGGTTCTATCGATAGCTGTCAATGCTTGGGCTGCGGGTGGCGCTACCCGAGCCAGCCGGCGAAGTCGTCGAGGGCGCCGGGGAGGACGTAGTAGTAGGCCCACAGGCCCTGGCGCTCGGAGTCGACGATCCCGGCGTCGCGGAGCTTCTTGAGGTGGTGGCTCAGCGTCGGCTGGGCGATGTCAAACAGCGGCACCAGTTCGCAGACGCAGACCTTGCCGGCGTGCTTGCGCAGGACGTCGACGAGCTGGAGGCGGATCGGGTCGCCGAGCGCTTTGGCGACGGTCGCCAGGCGCAGCGCACGGTCCCGGTCGACGTCGGGATACACAACCGGTTCGCAGCATGGTTCGCCCGCTGCCCGCTTGGTCTTAGGGGCCAGTTCCATATCGACGGACATGGATCTGACTGTATCGATTGAATCGACGCACGCCAATCGATACGTTGCCGTCGTTCCATCGGCAAACGTCAATCGAAAGCTCTCAGCGCGATGTCCGCCACACGTATCGGTATCAACGGCTTCGGCCGCATGGGGCGCCTCGCGCTCCGCGCTGGCTGGGGACGGCCGGGAATCGAATTCGTGCACGTCAACGAGCCGGCGGGCGACGCGGCAACCGCCGCGCACCTGCTCACTTTCGACTCCGTCCACGGCCGCTGGGACGCCGGCCACCACGGCGAAGCGGACGAGCTGGTGATCGCGGGCTCCGCGCTCTCCTACTCCCGGTCGAGCGATCCGGCGCAGATTCCGTGGGGCGAGCTGGGCGTCGACGTCGTCCTTGAGTGCTCGGGCAAGTTCAAGACGATTGACGCGCTGCGCCCGCACTTCGAGCAAGGCGCTGAGCCCCACAACGACCGCAACGGCCACCGCGAACCGGAAGATCTACCCCGACCACAAGGGCGAGACGATCCGCAAGGCGGTCGGCGTCGCCGAGGAGTACATCGCCGAGAACCCGATGGGCACGATCTCGATCCGGCTCGACAAGAACAAGGCCCAGCCCGGCGCGCCCTTCTACAACCCGGATCGCATCAAGGACTTCTTCTACTACATGATCGGCCCGCTGCTCCCGGCGCGCGCGCACACGCTCGAGGTGCAGCGCCGCGAAGAGGTGCTGAACGCGAAGTACACGCC
>JAVHXX010000112.1:7215-10442 GCA_031119595.1 Patulibacter sp.
CCACCAACTGCCTGGCGCCGGTCGTCAAGGTCGTTCACGAGGGCCTCGGAATCTCTCACGGCTCGATCACCACCCTGCATGACCTCACCAACACCCAGACGATCGTCGACGCCCCGCACAAGGACCTGCGCCGCGCCCGCGCCTCGTCGATGTCGCTGATCCCCACAACGACCGGATCGGCCACCGCGATCGGGATGATCTTCCCCGAACTCAAAGGCCGGCTGGACGGCGTCGCCGTGCGCGTCCCGCTGCTCAACGCGTCCTTGACCGACTGCGTGTTCGAGGTCGCCCGACCGACCACCGTCGAGGAGGTCAACGGCCTGCTGCGCTCCGCGGCCGGCGGCGAACTCGGCGCCGTGCTGGGCTTCGAGGACCGGCCGCTGGTCTCCGTCGACTACCGCGGCGACGCGCGATCGAGCATCGTCGACGGCCTCTCGACGATGGTCACCGGCGCCACCCAGGTCAAGATCCTCTCCTGGTACGACAACGAGTGGGGCTACGCAAACCGCCTCGCCGACCTCGCCGCGATCGTCAGCGCCAACCTCACCGCGTCGTGACCGCACCGACCGCCACGGCGGCGGGTCGCTCCGGTGACCTGCGCAACTACGCGATCGTTACCGGCGCCTACTGGGCCGACACGATCGCCGACGGCGCCAGCCGTGTCCTTGTCCTCTTCTACTTCTACGAGCTGGGCTACAGCCCACTGAAGGTCGCCAGCCTCTTCCTCTTCTACGAGGTGTTCGGGATCGTCACCAACCTCGTCGGCGGCTGGCTCGCCGCGCGCCTTGGTCTGCGCGCGACCTTGCTCATGGGCCTCGCCGTCCAGATTGTCGCGCTCGTGATGCTCGCCGCCGTACCGAAGGACTGGCTCGTGGTCCCGTTCGTGATGGCCGCCCAGGCACTCTCGGGCATCGCAAAGGACCTCACCAAGATGAGCAGCAAGAGCGCCGTCAAGCTCGTCGTCCCCGACGGCCAAGAGGGCGCGCTCTACCGATGGGTCGCCCTGCTCACCGGGTCCAAAAACGCCCTCAAGGGCGTGGGCTTCTTCACCGGCGGATTGCTGCTCTCCGGCGTCGGGTTCCAAGCCGCACTGTGGCTGCTGGCCGCGATGATCGCCGCCGCGCTGGTCCTGGTCCTCGTCCTGATGCGGGGCGACCTTGGTGCCACCGACGGCAAGGCCAAGTTCACGCAGATGTTCTCCAACAACCGCGCGGTGAACGTTCTGGCCGCGGCTCGGATCTTCCTCTTCGCGTCCCGCGACGTGTGGTTCGTCGTCGGCCTACCGGTGTACCTGCGCTCGGTCCTGGGCTGGACCTTCTGGGAGGCCGGCAGCTTCCTCGCCGTGTGGGTCATCGGATACGGCGCCGTCCAAGCCAGCGCGCCGCGGATGATGCGGCGAGGCACCGGCGGAGACCCGGACGGCCGGACCGCGACGCGCCTGGCGTTCGTCCTGGCGCTCCTGCCGGCGGCCATCGCCGTCGCGCTCGCCGCCGGGATCGACCCGACCGCCGTCCTGGTGATCGGCCTGATCATCTTCGGCGCCGTCTTCGCCCTCAACAGCGCCGTGCATTCATTCCTGATCCTCGCCTACGCCGACGGCGACAAGGTCGCCATGAACGTCGGCTTCTACTACACCGCCAACGCCGCCGGGCGCCTCGCCGGCACGATCCTCTCCGGCCTCCTCTACGAATGGCACGGACTCACGGCATGCCTCTGGGCGTCGGCGGCGTTCGTGCTCGCCGCCGGTGTGGTGTCTGTGCTGCTTCCTTCAGCCCCGACGAAGAACAAAGCGATGACCGTTTCGTTCGCGGAGTGAGGTGCGACCCTGAAGTGGCCTACCGGCGTGAAAGCGCGTCGCGCAGGATCTCGGCGACCTCGTCGTGATGGCGACCCGGCAAGTAGCGGTGCTGACCTTGGCAGAGATCGAGTGCGGTGTTTCCCTCGTCGTCGGACAGCGTGGGATCGGCGCCGCGGGCTAGGAGGTGGCGCGTGCTCGCGGGTCGTCCATGTTCCGCGCACAACCGAAGCGCTTGCCGGCCCCACATGGGATCGACGCCATCGATCGGTGTTCCTGCGGCCAACAGCTGATCGATCACGTCAAGGCGCTGGTGGTCGGCGGCCATGATCAGCGCACGGAGCTTTTCGACGTCGCCGGCTTCGTCCGTCGGCCACGCGCCGATGTCACCTGCTGCTGCGGCCTCGACCAAGCTCCGAACTTCGGCACCGGCCGCCACGACGGTGTCGAGGACGTCGGTCATCCCGAACACGGCCGCGTGGAGCAACGCGCTGCCGCCCGCGACGCCGCCCGAATCAGGTGTCGCGAGCGCATCGAGATCCGCGCCAGCCTCGACCAGCACCCGAGCGATATCAGCGTCGCCGTAGCTCGCCGCCGTCATCAGCGGCGTCTCGCTCTCGCCCGGGTTTCCATCGACCGGAGCCCCCGCGTTCAGCAAGAGCCGAGCCATCTCGCCGGTTCCGGCCGGCTTGGGGCTCAGCCCGAGGCGCGGAGCATCGAACCGCAACATCGCCATGTAGTTCAGGGGCGCCGCCCCACCCTTGTGATCACACCAGCCCAGGAGATCCCGCGTCGCCCAGGTCGGATCGGAACGGATTCTCGCCCATGCCCGTTCAACGTCGACCGCGTTGAGAATCACGCGCCGTTCAACCTCAGAACGAAGCGCCTCCCAGGACGAGAAGCCGAACAGCCGGCTCACGTCATCCTGCGCCGCGGCACCATCAGCCCTCTGCTCGTCCACCAGGGTGCGAAGCCCATCGAGATCGAGCCGCGCGGGGAGCATGGTCGCCATTGCCGCATCGTCCTCCACATCGCCCGCCCCGTCCACGCGGAACAAGTGTTCGGTCCGACCCCGTGCGTACGGTTTGGCCGACGTGCCGGCCCGTCCCGCGCCACCCGACCGCAGACACCGCGTTGTCGTCCGCCAGCCCCAAGCGCCACCACCTCGTCTCCCAGTTCTACCTCGCCGCGTGGGCCGACGACCAAGGGATGGTGACGGCGTGCCGCCGGACGGGGCCAGAGTTCCGAGCCAGCCCCAACAACGTCGGCCACCGCCGCGACTTCTACTCGGTCGCCGGCAAGGACGGCGAGACGTACCGCCAGATCGAGACAGACTTTCTCGCACCCATCGAAGACGCCGCCGCACCCGTCCTGCGGCGCGTGCTCGGCGGAGAATTCCGACATGTCGAAGCGGATGTAGGCGCTCTCGTCT
>JAVHXX010000113.1 GCA_031119595.1 Patulibacter sp.
CTCCAGGAGCGCGGCGAGCTGCGGGTCCTCGGCGAGCGAGCGCTCGAGCTCGGCGCGCAGCCGGAGGGTGGCGATGGCCAGCACCTCCTTGCGGAGGTTCGCGCGACGGCGCTCCTCGAGCTGCCCCGTCTCGGCGAGGTGCTTGCCGTGGAGGTCGAGCTGGTGCACGAGCTCCGGGATGCCGGTGCCGTCGACGGCCTTCGTCGCGACGATCGGCGGCATCCAGTCGAGGTCGCGCGAGTGGCCGAGCGAGAGCACCGACTTCACCTCGCGGATCATCGTCTGCGCCATCGGATGGTCGGCCTTGTTGACGACGATGATGTCCGGGATCTCCATCACGCCGGCCTTCAGCGCCTGGATCGAGTCGCCGGAGCCGGGGATGAGCACGAGCACGATGGTGTCGGCGTGGTCGATGATGTCGACCTCGGCCTGCCCCACGCCGACCGTCTCGATCAGGACGTGGTCGCGGCCGGCGGCGTCCATGAGGAGCGCCGCCTGCAGGGCGGCTTCGCTGAGGCCGCCGAGGGCGCCGCGGTTCGCCATCGAGCGGATGAACACGCCCGGGTCGAGGAAGTGGTCGGTGAGGCGGATGCGGTCGCCGAGGAGCGCGCCGTGCGTGAACGGCGACGACGGGTCGATGGAGAGCACGCCGACGGTGTCGTCCTGGGCGCGCCAGTGGGTGGCGAGGGCACCCACGAGGGTCGACTTGCCGGCGCCGGGCGGGCCGGTGATGCCGAGGAGCTGCGCACGGCCGGTGTGCGGGTAGACCTCGCGGACGACGTCCCAGCCGTCGGGGTCGCCCCGCTCGACGAGCGAGATCGCGCGCGCGAGGGCGCGGCGGTCGCCATCCGTGAGGCGCTGGGCGAGGGTCGCGGTCGGCATGGCGGGCATGATCGCAGGAGCCGGCGGCGCGGCGCGGCGCCGGGCGGCTCCCCACGGGACATCCGCGGGGCCTGCTCGCCTACGATCCGTGGGTGACCGTGCAGGAGGATCCGCCCCAGACGAGCGCGCCGATGGACTGGCCGCGCCTGCCCCCTCCCCCGCGCCATGGCAACGTCTTCACGCTGCTGCGGTTCGCCGCGAACAACCACCTGCTCCAGCCCCGCTATCTCAAGGCGCTGCTGCGCTTCGCGCGCTACAAGCTGATCCTCCGCGACCGCCTCCAGACCGACGGTCCGTGCTTCATCGGCCCGGGCGTGAAGTTCGAGGTCAGCAAGGGCGCCGTCGTGAAACTCGGCCGGTGGTCGTGGGTCGGGGACGACTGCAAGCTGCGCGTGCATGCCGGCAAGCTCGAGATCGGCGCGAAGACCGTCGTCGGGCAGGAGTGCACCTTCTCCACGTACGAGTCGATCACGCTCGGCCGGGAGTGCATCGTCGCGGACCGGTCGATGTTCATCGACTTCGACCACGCGGTGATGATGATCGAGTCACCGATCCGCCAGCAGGGTCTCTACTCGCGGCCCGTCACGATCGGCCACAACGTGTGGGTGGGGTACGGCGCGGCGTTCCTGCGCGGCACCACGACGGGCAACAACGCGATCGTCGGCACCTACGCCGTGGTCACCCGCGACGTCCCCGAGAACGCCGTCGTGGCCGGCTCGCCGGCGCGTGTGATCCGTCTGCGGGACGCCCCGCAGCGGATGCATTTCCCGGACTGAGACGCCGGCGGCGAATCAGCCGCCCCATTCCATCCATCTGTCGGGCAGAAACGACCGCCGGATCGCGGGCCCCGCGCGGCGGTGAATCAGCCGCCACATTCCACCCACCCGTCGGGCAGAAACGACCGCCTGATCGCGGGCTCCGCGCGACGCCGCTCAGGACAGCGAGCACACGAAGAGTGCTCCCGGCCCGCTCAGACTGTCCTGAGTGCTGGCGCCGGTATCGCGCCGGAGATCCGTGGTCCGTGAGCCGAGTGTAGGCCGCCAGGCCGGGCTCGGATCTCCGGGCGGGAAGATCCAAGCGAGACCAAGCCAGGGCTCAGGACAGCGAGCACACCGGCCAAGGGGCGGTTCCGCGCTGGCGGAGGAGGATCGCGGCGCGTTGGTCCTGCTCGGTTTCGCTGGCGGCGGCGGGGTCGCCGGTGCCGCCGACGGCTTTCCAGGTGGAGCGGTCGAACTGGTATTTGCCGCGGTAGGTGCCGTCGGAGGAGACGGCGGCGGGGTTGCCCTGCGATTCGCATTGGGCGACCTTGTCGAGGATCGCTTTCTCGGCCGGGGTGATCGGCGCGAGGTTGGGCGGGAGCGCGATGGTGGCGGGCGTGGTGGCCGCGACGACGGAGGCGCCGCCGGCGGCGGTGGCGGGGTCGACGGCGATGTTGACGCCGGCGCCACCGGTTTCCAGGAGCGCGAAGGCGTTCTTGATCTGGACGTAGGTGGCGAGGTCGATGATGCCGTAGGGGGCGAGGCCGCGGAGGATCTGGAAGCGCTTGACGACCTTGCGGGTGGTGGCGTCGTTGCTGCCGGTGGCGGAGACGCGCAGGAGGGTCTGGGCGCGGCGGACCTGGCTCTTGCCGACGGAGCGCGGCTTGACGTCGGGGTCGACGGCGGGAGCGTCGGAGGCGTCGATGCCGGGGTCGTCGGTGGCGGCTGCGGCCTTGGCCTTCGTGGTGGTGCTCTTCGACGCCGTGGTCGTGGGCGTCGAGGCGAGCGAGACGCCACCGCCGGCGAGTGCCGTGGCGGGCGCGCCGAGCACGAGCGCTGCGACGAGCGCGGCGCGGGCGGCGAGGGTGCGCGCCGGCGTGGCAGCGGCCACGGGCAGCGCGAGGCGTGTGGAAGCGGTGTGTCGGGGGAAGACGATCATGCGGTGGTCGCCTACGGGGTTAGCTGACGGGCTCGCGCGCAGTGCGCTACGCCAGCTCGCTGGCGATTCGCCCCTGGTCTCAGATGGGGGTCTGAGTCCAATGGTTCCCCCGTTCGCCGCGAGAGGTGCGGCGACTCGGCGTCGGTGCTTGGTTGGTCGTAACCTAAACGGTTCTTCGGCGGTTGGGCGGCGAATCCTGAGCCGTGTGACCGGGATCACAACGGTGTTTTGTCGCTCCGAGCGGCTTTTTCCGCAAGAGCGCTCGCAGCATTTCGTGGCGACGCGGCCCGGTCGGGCCGGTCCGGTTTATGGCGCGTCGGCGCTTGCGGCGAGCGGCACGCCGCGCAGCCCGGTGTAGAGCGCGAGGGTGTGGTCCGCGATCTCGTCCCAGTCGAAGCGGCGCACGTGTTCGCGGGCCTCGTCGATGAGGGCGGCGCGGAGCGCATGGTCGGTCAGGGCGCGCTCGATCGCGGCTCCGAGCGCGCCGGCGTCACGGGCGGCGAACCGGAGGCCGGCCGTCTCCGGGACGATCTCGCGCAGGCCGCCGGTGTCGGCGACGATGCACACGCAGCCGCTGGCCATGGCCTCGAGCGCGACGAGTCCGAACGGCTCGTAGATCGACGGGATCACGCAAAGGTCGGCGACGGCGTAGAGCGAGTGCAGCTCGCGGTCGTCGACCCAACCGAGGAAGGTGCCGTGTTCGTCGAGGCCGAGCTGCGTCGCCTGGGTGCGCAGTTCCTCCTCGTGCGTGCCGGAGCCGGCGATGACGAACCGCACCTTGCCGAGGTCGTCGATGATTCGCGGCAGGGCCTCGAGCGCGAGCTGGAAGCCCTTCTCGTAGACGAGGCGGCCCGCGAGGATCACGAGACGCTCGTCCGGGGCGGCGAAGCGCTTGCGGTACTCCGCGAGGTCGGCGACGGGTCGCAGATCGGTCGGGTCGATGCCGTTCGGGATGACCTCGATCCGGTCGGGCTCGAGCTCGAAGATCTCGCTGCAGTGGTCCTGCATGTAGGCCGAGCATGCGATCACGCGCGACGCGTCGTGGGTCATCCACCGCTCCACGCCGTGGATGTGCGACTGCGGGTAGTTCTCGACCCAGCCCTGGTGGCGGCCGTGCTCGGTCGCGTGCACGGTGACCACCCATGGGCAGCCGGCGTCCTTGGCGAGCGCGCGGCCGGCGCGGGCGACGAGCCAGTCGTGGCCGTGGACGACGTCGAAGGAGAGTTCGGCCTCGAGTGAGCGGCCAGCGGCGAGCATGTCGTCGTTCATGTGCTCGATCCAGGCGACGAACTCGTCGACGTCGCGCGGGCGCCCGGGCTCGGGGACGCGGTGCACGGTGACGCCGCGCTGCACGGCGGTCTCCGGGAGCGCGCGGTCGCCACGGGTGAGGACGTGCACGTCGACGCCACGGCGCACGAGCGCCTCGGCGAGCTTGCACACGTGCCGGGCCAGACCGCCCTCGACGATCGGTGGGTACTCCCAGGTGAGGATCAGCAGGCGCACGGAAGACTCAGCCGACGGCAAGCGCGTCCTGCGCGAGATCGGGAGCGAGGTGACGCAGCCGGGGCGACGAAGACGGTAGCGATCCGGCGGGCTGCGTGAGGCTCAGGCGATGCCCCGCGAACCGCGACCAGGCGTACCCCGGCGTGCGGTCCTCGGCGACCATGAAGGCCCAGTCGCTGGCCTGCAGCGCCAGGAGGTCGCGGAGCGAGGCCTCGCCGACCTCACCCGGATGCCGCCCGACGAGCAGGTCGAGCTCGGCGCGCCGGAGTTCCCAGGCGATCGGTGCGACGCTCGTGCCGCTCCAGGTGCGCAGGTCGCGGCCCCGACCCCAGGTGCCGGCCGCCGGCGCCTCGGCGACCGGGAGCGCGCCGTCGGCGTCGAGCCGTGCGACGAGGTCGTCGGCCTGGACGAGCTCGACGCCGTGGGCGGCGAGCGCCTCGACTGCAGCTTCCAGGAACAGCGGCCCCTCGTGCCACCAGTGTCCGAAGAGCTCCGTGTCGAACGCGACGACGAGGTCGCGGCCGCCGGCGGTCCGCTCGGCGACCAGCGCCGCCCATTCGGCGGCGTGCGCGCGGGCCTGCGCTGCGCCTGCCTCGGCGTCGTAGGGCTCGCCACCGTTGGCCCAGAGGTTGTGGTTCTGGAAGCTCCGACGGTACGTGTCGCGGTACGCGGCATGGCCGGGATAGCCGGTGTGGTGCCAGATCGCGTCGATCAACGGGCGGTCGATCGGGAGGATGCGCAGCCCGGACGCCGTGCGCCACGGCACGAGACCCTCGGCCGGGGCTCCCGGGACCTCGGCGCAGACGGTGCGCACGCCCTCGTCGAGCAGCGGCCCCTCGAGCTCGGGGTCCCACGCGCACTCCGGCAGCCAGAAGCCTCCACCCCACCGGCCGGTGCGCCGGCGGTGCGAGTTCTCGCCGCTGCCGACCTGCAGCCGCACGCCGGCCTCCGTCGCCACGAGCGGCAGGACCGCGTGGGTCGCGGCGGAGGTCCAGGTGGAGACGGCGGCGAGCGGCGCGAGGAGGTCGCCCTCGAGCGCGCGCACCTGCGCGAGGGCGCGCTCGTGGTGCGCCCACGAGTGTTCGCTGGCGGTGAGCATCCCGGCGAGATCGGGCTTCTGCGACAGCCAGTGGCGGTCCTCGTCGTGGGTGCCGCGGCGGACGACGTCGAGGAAGTGTTCGCAGGCCGCCGCGGCGCCGGGCGCCTCGAGCTGGTCACCGACGACGGGCGTGAGCGACACCGTCAGCGGGGCCTGCTCCGCAAGCGCCGAGACCGGCAGGTACGACGACCCGTAGACCTCCCACAGCCATTCCTCGCCGAAGGGCCACGTGCCGTACCCGTGCACGTACGGCATGTGGGTGTGCAGGACGATCGCGAGCGATCCGGCTCCCGCAGGGCGACTCACGGGCGCAGGACCGAGATGAGGTCGAGCGACGTGGTGAGGTCGCCCTGGCGCAGCGCGAAGTCCTTCGAGGAGATCGCGGGGATGAAGCGGTCGTAGAAGGGCTTCGTGAACTTCAGTCGCTTGTGGACGGTGTCCCAGCCGGCGTGCCGGATCGCGAGCTCGTGCACGCGGAGCTTGTTCGCGTGCCACAGGCCGAACGTCTCGACGTTCGGGGTGACCTTGCGGCAGAGGGCCTCGAACTCGTGCGGCTTGTACTCGTAGACGTGCCAGGGGTTGTCGGACCGCTCCGCGCCCTTCGGGGCGAGCGTGAGGACGTTCGGGGTCGACACGTAGAGCGCGCCGCCCGGGGCCAGGATCGAGGCGAAGCGCTCGAGCAGCTGCTCCGGCTCCTGCACGTGCTCGATCGTCTGGAGGAACACGATCGCGTCGCACGGCTCCTCGTAGGTCTCGACGAGCTCGCGGGCGTAGGAGAGGTTCGGGCGGACGTACCGCAGGCGCGCGTGCTCGTGGGCCTCCGGGTTCGCGTCGACGCCGGTGACCTTGGCCGCCCCGGCGGCCGCGAGGATGTCGGAGCCGTAGCCCTCACCGCACGCCATGTCGATGACGCGCTTGCCGGCGACCTGCTCGGCGATCCAGCGATACACCACGACATGGCGCTGGTACCAGTAGTTCTCGACCGGGACATCCGGGAGCGTGCGCTCTCCGGTGAGCTCGAGCGGCGGCACTCCGGCCGGCTGGTTCTCTTGGACGATCGGGGCGGTCACCGCGTGCGAGGCTACCGCTCGGTAACTTCTTCCGCCTGATGGCTGCCCCTGATACCGCCGAAGAGATCCGCGACGTCAACACGCGCTACCACGACGGCGCCGCCGATTCGTACGACGCCAAGTGGGGCATCGACTACGGCGACATCGGTCAGAGCCAGGTGCTGATGAAGGCCGAGAAGGTCTTCGGGAAGCCGGTCCCGCACTTCGCGTCCGCGCTCGAGATCGGCGCCGGCACCGGCTACTTCTCGCTCAACCTCGCGCTCGCCGGCGTCATCGGTGAGCTCACCGCCACCGACATCTCGCCCGGCATGCTCAAGGCGCTCGCGAAGAACGCCAAGGCGCTCGGCATCCCGGTGAAGACGAAGACGGTCGATGCGGAGGTCCTGCCCTTCAAGGACAACTCCTTCGACCTCATCATCGGCCACGCGATCCTCCACCACATCCCGGACCTCGACCAGGCCTTCCGCGAGTTCCACCGCGTACTGAAGCCCGGCGGCATGGTCTTCTTCGCCGGCGAGCCGTCGCGCATCGGCGACCAGATCGCCCAGTACCCGAAGAAGTGGGCGGTCAAGGCCGCGCCGCTCTGGCGCAAGGCCGTCCGCGCCCGCAAGGCCCTGCCCTTCGGCGACGGCCCGGACGACCAGTACCACGGCCTCGAGCACATGGTCGACGTCCACGCGTTCGTCCCGAACGACCTCGCGGCACATGCCCAGCAGGCCGGCTTCGGCGACGTGAAGGTCACCGGCGAGGAGCTGCTCGCGAACTGGTTCGGCTGGACCAACCGCGCCCTCGAGTCGACCGCCGATCCGTACTCGATCCCGTCGGCGTGGCGCTGGTACGCGTACCGCGGCTACCTCGCCTTCCAGCAGGTCGACCGGCATCTCCTCGAGGGCCGCCTGCCCACGAAGATCTTCTACAACCTGATGGTCACCGCCACCAAGCAGTAGCGCTCCGTGGCGGTCCCGGCGGGCGCTCGTACGTCCGCCGGACTGATCCCTGCGGTGTCCTGCCCCGGATAGCCTGAGATCGGTCATGTCGACCCCCGAACGTCTTCCGCTCTTCCTGCTCCCGCTGGCTGCCCTGCCCGGCGAGGAGGTCCCCCTGCACGTGTTCGAGCCGCGGTATCGCACCCTCGTGCGGCATTGCCTCGACACCGGCACGGAGTTCGGCGTGCTGCTCGTCGACGACGAGGGCGCGCGGGAGATCGGATGCGCGGTCCGGATCGACCGCGTCGCGAACGAGTCCGACGACGGTCGCCTCGACATCATCACGCGGGGCACACGCCGCTTCGAGCTGGCCGGTGACGTCGACGAACTCCTCTACCCGGAGGCGCCCGTCACCTGGCTCGCCGACGAGCCCGTGAGCCCGCACGACGACGCCGACGAGGACGACGCCCTCACCCTCTTCCGCGAACTCGCCGAGCGCGTGACCGGCTCCGTGCCGGACCTCGGCGACGAAGGCGAGACCTCGTTCCGCATCGCGTCGCGGGTCGCGTTCAGCGGCGCCGCGAAGCAGGGCCTTCTCGAACTGCGCTCGGAGGCCAAGCGTCTCGACCTCCTCGAGCGCCTCCTCCGCGCCGCGATCGCCCGCCTCGCGCAGGTCGAGCTGCGCCAGGCGACGGCCCGCAGCAACGGCAAGGTCCACTTCGAGTAGAAGACGGCTCACGGTCGATTCGAGCGCCTAGGCGCCAGCTCGACCGTCCCGCCGTCACAAACCCGCCCGCGCGACCAGTTACCGGTGTGGCTTCCCCCGGCCCCAGCGATGCGCAACTGCTGTGCGATCGCCTCGCCCCTGCTGAGTCGTTCTCTCAGTTCTACCGCCGGCACCTGCCGCGGATCCTGAAGTTCTGCGCGCGGTACGGCCTGTCTGCCCACGACGCCGCCGACGCGACGTCCGAGATCTTCATCGCGGCGATGTGCGCGCGGTACCGGTTCGACCCGTCGCTGGGCGACACCGCGACGCCCTGGCTCTACGCGATCGCGAAGAACGTCCTCAACGGCCAGCACCGCAAGTCGCAGCGGGAGCGCCATGCCTACGCCCAGCTCCACCGGCAGCCCATCGACCTCACCGAGCGCGACCTGGCCGAGTACAGCGAGCTGCGCCGCGAGGTCGAGCACGCCCTCACCCTGATCGCCGATCTCCCCGCGGACCAGCGCGCCGCGGTCATCGGCCGCCACCTCGACGACGCCGAGTACATCGAGCTCGCCGAGAAGCACGGTGTCTCCGAGGCCGTCGTACGGCAGCGGGTCAGCCGCGCACTGAGCACCGTCCGCGAACGCATGGGGAGCCGGTCATGAGGGATTTCGCAGACACCCTCGGCGAACGCCTCGAGGCGATGGCCGGCGAGCTCGCCGCGTCGGCCCCCGAGGTCGCCGCCGCGCCGCGGACCAAGCCGCGTCCGCTGCGCCTGCGCCGTCCGGCGATCCTCGGCACGCTCACGACCGGTGTGGCCGCCGTCGGCGCGTTCTTCGCGCTCAGCGGCACGAGCCTCGCACAACTCCCGATCCTCTCGACCCCGACCACGGACGCCTCGAGCATCAGGGCGTCGGTGCCCCAGGTCGCGTCGCAGGGCGTCGACTTCGGCAAGGCACACCGCTTCGCCACACCGGGCGGCCCGGGCTACGTCCTCGTCGATCGCACCCACAGCACGATCTGCCTCGTCGTCCCGGACCCGGGCGTCTCGGATTCGTTCGGGTCGAGCTGCTCGACGCCGCTGTCGCGCGTCGAGCGTTCCGGCATGAAGGCCGAGCTCGTCGGCGACCGCAGCAGCGACCCGAACGCCACCACGACGTTCGCCTTCGTCCTGCCGGAGGGCGCCACCGACGTCCACCTCGTCGGCGGCGCGCCGACCGCGCCGCTGCACATCGAGAGCGGCGTCGCGGTCGGGAGCCTCACGAAGGCCGGCTTCCTGACCTGGGTCGTCGACGGCGTCCGGGCGTCGAAGGACTTCGACGGCCCGTTCACCAACAGCCGGATCACCTGCCCGAACGGCAACGGCAGCGTCCCGATGACGGACGAGCTCCTCCGGCCGGGGCGCAACGGCGCCCCGCCGAACCTCGACACCACCGCCCTCGCGAAGGCGTGCCGATGAGCACCCGCCGGGCGACTTCCAGTTTGCGTCCCGCTCCGCGGGACCACCGAGACGGTGCGGCGCCTGGGTTGGGGGACCCGGGCGTCGCGCCGCGTGTTCAGATGCGGGCCAGCCGGCCCGCAGGGTGCCCACCGCGAGCTGCGTCGGGGGATGCAGCCCGCCGCGGGTGCCCGTCTGGGAGGCCGGTCCGCCGGTCCCACCGGACGCTGTCCGCGCGACCCCAGGCGCCACTGCGCGCCTGGTGACGCACGCCCAGGGCGCGGTGACGACTCAGCAGGTCGTCGCCGCGCCGGCGGGCGACCCAAACTGAACGCCTTCGCGCCACTTTGGACGAACTTCCAGGAAAGACGGTCACAAACCGGCGCCTGCGACCAGTTACCTACGAGGCCTCCCCCAGGGTCGCACCGGAACCGCCGTGCGTCGCACGGCGCACCCGTCTTTGCCATGCCGCACTGCCAACGCCACCCTGGGGTCCGACGCCCCGTCCTCCCGTCACTCACGCGATGAGGGACTTCGCCGAGCACCTCGACCTCGGACTGCAGCGGCTGGCACCACCGCCCGCGGTCCAGTCGCTCGTCGGCAGCGAGCAGCGCCGCGCCGCCTCCGGCGACCCTGCGGCGCATCCGCGTCGCCGCACGCGCTCGGGTTGGCGCCCGAGTCGCCGGCTCACCGCGCTCGGAGGCGTCGGTTCGGTCACGCTCGTCGCCGCGTCGACCGCCCTCATCAGCGGCACCAGCGCCGCCTCACTGCAGTTCCTCTCCACACCGACTTCGGATGCGAGCAGCCTTGCCTCCTCTCCGACGCTCCGACAGGCAGGCGTGGACTTCCGCCACGCGCACGTCGTGCGCTCCACGTC
>JAVHXX010000114.1:0-10115 GCA_031119595.1 Patulibacter sp.
CGGCTCCGGCTCGCACCGCTCCGGCGGCAGCGCCTCGGACGACACGACCCTCCACATCGCGCTGGACGACCAGCCCGCCGCCCAGCAGCCGCTGGCCGCGGGCCGGACCATCGACCTCCGCGCCTAGTCAATCCTCGACCACACACAGACCATGGGCATGATCACCGACACCTCGAGCGTCTCGGCCGCCGGCCTCTCGCTTCCGAGTTCCTCAGCAAGCACCACCGGCGCGACGGACGCGATCGCTGCGGCGAAGGCGGGCAAGAGCTCGTCCGCGAACCTCGACAAGAACGCGTTCCTGAAGCTCCTCGCCGCACAGGCGAAGAGCCAGGACCCGATGAACCCGACGGACAGCACCGCGCAGATCGCGCAGCTGGCGCAGTTCTCGTCGCTCGAGCAGATGAGCAACGTCGCCACCTCGGTCGGCAACATGAGCACGCAGCTCGCCGCCGGCAACGCGACCTCCCTCATCGGCCACAAGGTCACCTACAAGGGTGCGGACGGAAACGACGTCTCCGGCACGGTCAGCAAGGTGACGCTCGCCTCCAGCGGTGCGCTCGTCACCGTCGGTGATGTCGACGGCATCCCGGCCTCGAGCCTCACCACCGTTCAATGACGACACCCGTCAACCCGGCGCTGATCCCGCCGGGCCCGAGCGGGGTTCCCGCCGTCCAGCCGACGCAGCGCACCTCGCGCGTCGCGGATGGGGCGAGCGGTGGCAACTTCGCCCAGGTCCTGCGCGATCGCGCGTCGGTCACGACGTCGACGACGTCGGCCCCGGTCGTCTTCTCCGGTCACGCCCTGCAGCGCATCGAGCGTCGTGGGATCACGATGGACGCGGCGACGCAGAAGCGGCTCGGCGAAGGCGTCGATCGCGCGGCCTCCAAGGGCTCGCGAGCCGCCGTCGTGCTCGTCGACGACAACGCGTTCGTCGTCGGTGTCCCCTCGCGCACGGTCATCACGGCCGTCGGTCGGGACAACATGAAGGAACACGTCTTCACGAACATCGACTCGGCGGTCATCGCCTAGTCGAAACCTGTCCAATTCGGCTGGACATGGGTCAACTCCTTTGACCAGTCGGCCGATCAGATAGGTACAGGCACGGTGCCCCGGACGGAGCACCACGAACTGCCTGAACACCCTTACGAACCAACCCCAGGCCGGACCCCGCATCCGGGGAGGCCGCAACGCAAAGGACACGATGTCCCGATGATGCGCGCAATGTTCACCGCTCAGAGCGGTCTCAAGAGCCACCAGATCCTCCTCGACGTCACGTCGAACAACCTGGCCAACGTCAACACGGTCGGCT
Organism: Patulibacter sp.; assembly: GCA_031119595.1. Taxonomy (GTDB): domain Bacteria; phylum Actinomycetota; class Thermoleophilia; order Solirubrobacterales; family Solirubrobacteraceae; genus JAGIBJ01. Next base: position 1,310 of record JAVHXX010000114.1, read on the forward strand.
ACAAGGCCAGCCGCACGGCCTTCCAGGACTCGCTCACCCAGCTCCAGGGCACGGGCGCCGCCTCGAGCCCCGGCTTCGGCGGCAGCAACTCGAAGCAGATCGGCCTCGGCGTCACCGTCGGCTCGATCGGCAACCTGATGGGCTCCGGCTCCTTCCAGGTGACCGGCTCCTCGCTCGACGTCGCCATCCAGGGCGACGGCTGGCTGCGGGTCGCCAATGGCACGCCGACCTCCGGCAACCCGACCGCCGGCGCTCCGACCGGCGCGGCCATGAACTACACCCGTGCGGGCAACCTCACGCAGAACGACAAGGGCTACCTGATCACCACCGACGGCTACTACGTCGTCGGCAAGGTCTCCCCGGACACGTCGGCCACGGGCTCCGTCGCCGACTGCTACATCCAGATCCCGGACGGCGCCAGCAACGTGGCGATCGCCCCGGACGGTGCCGTCAGCTTCCTGCCGCCGGCCGGCTACACGCAGCCCGCCGCCCTGCCGCCCATCGGCGCCGACGGCCGCGCGATCGCCGGCTACCTCTCGGTCTCCAAGTTCGCCAACGAGCCGGGCCTCGAGCGCGTCACCGACAACCGCTGGGCCGCCACCGCGCAGTCCGGCGCGGAGCAGGCCGGTACCCCCGGCGGGCAGTTCGGCCAGTCGATCTCCGGCGTCCTCGAGATGTCGAACGTCGACATGGCCTCGGAGTTCACCACCATGATCTCCGCCCAGCGCGGCTTCCAGGCCAACTCGCGCGTCATCTCGACCTGCGACCAGATGCTCCAGGATCTCGTCAACCTGATCCACTGATCTCGCACGCGGCGGCGGGCGCGGCGCGGGCCTCCGGGTCCGCGCCGCGTCCGCCGCCGCGGCAGTTCTCCATCCGATGATCACCCTTCACCGACTCGGCAAGCCGGACGCGGAAGTTCTCCTGAACTGCGACCTCGTCCTCACGATCGAGACCATCCCCGACACCGTCATCACGCTCGTCACCGGCGCGCGTCTGCTCGTGTCCGAATCCGCCGACGAGGTCGTCGAGCGGATCCGCGAATGGCGCATCGACGTCGCCCGGCACACCTTCGGCACGCCCAAGCTGGTCGAGCCGACGCCGTACGACTTCGACCCTTCTCGCTAGCCCCTGCTGGCGCCCCGCTTTCCGGGGCGCCGGGCGGGAGCGCCCACGGGCCGGATCGCCTACAGGTTCGGCCAGTGGATGCCGATCCCACGAGGGAATACCCGTGAGCGAATCGCGCATCCACATCCCCGGCAGCGACGGCCGTCAGCCCTGGCTGCGCGCCGTCGACTTCTCCGCACCGAGCGCGGTCGCTCCCGACCAGCAGGGGCGTCTGCGCCGCATGGCGGAGGAGCTCGGACACGCCGTCACGCCGCGGGCCACGAACGACCTCGGTCTCCGGCTCGAGCTCACGCCGCTCTACCTCGAGGAGCGCGCGTGGCGCGAGGCCCATCCGGTGCCCGCCTCGGACGCCGTCACCGCCACGATCACCTCTTCGGCCGGCGGCTTCATGCAGATGGTCCTCGACCCGACGCTCGCGTCGCTCGTCGTCGAGCGGCTGCTCGGCACCGAGCCCGACCCGGCACGGCCGCTGCGTCCGATCACCACGACCGATCGCGCGCTGCTCAGTCCGCTCATCGATCTGCTCTCGACCTGCCTCGGTCGTCTCTGGTCAGATGCCACCGGTGCGCAGCTCTCCGTGATCTCGACCGCCTCGCACGAGATGACCGCCGTCGCCTGCGAGCCGACCGACCCGGCGCTCCTCATGGCGATCGAGGCCAAGCTCTTCAACACCTACACGGTGATGTACCTGCTCATCCCGCAGCCCACGGTGGCCGCGGTCGGCGCGGGTCTGTCGCGTCCGTCGGCGCGCGGGGGAGACGATCCCGAGAACACCCGCGCCGTGCAGAACCGCCTCGCCGGCGCCCCGGTCGACGTGCACGTCCGCCTCGGCGCCGTACGCCTCACCGCCGGGGAGATCGCGGACCTGCATCCCGGCGATCGCGTCGCGCTGCCGACCGCCGCCGACGAGGCCGCCGCGCTGATCGTGGACGGCATCCCGGTGCACTACGGCCACATCGGCCGCAGCGGTGCCCGTCGCGCCGTGCGGATCGGAACGGGAGCGCCGGTCGCATGACCATGGCGCTCGACCCGATCACCGAGGCCGCGACCGCCGCGGCCAGCGGCGCGCTGCCGGAGTTCGTCACCGTCGGCGGCGCCACGCTCCTGCCACGCGGCGCCGACCCGTTCACCGGCGGCGAGTTCCCGACCCTCGTCGCGGCGACCCGCTGGGTGAACGTCGCGCCGGGTGGCGTCCTGGTCGGTGGCTCACCGGACACGATGGCGACCATCCTGGGCTTCGACCTGCCGCCCGTGCCCGAGAAGCCGTCCGCCGATGCGCCACCCGCCGACCCGGACGCGCCCGCCCCGCCGAAGTGGGCCGACCTCGTCGCGGAGGCCGCGCGCCCCGTCGTCACGACCATCACGCAGGCCGTCGCCAGCAGCGTCGCTGCCCTCGCCGGGCTGCCGCCCGAGTGCTCGCCGACGCAGGTCGAGTTCTGCACGAACGACACCCAGCTGCGCATGGAGGTCGGGTCGGTCTCGGACGCCGTCGTGCTGCTGCTCTCCGCCGAGGACAAGGACGTACGTCTCGTCGTCGTCGTGCCCGGGATCTTCATGGCGCGCCTCCGCGCCGCCGAGTCGAACGGTGGCCCCACGGCCCCCGAGCCCGAAGGTGAGGAGAGCGAGGAGGAGGCCCCGCCGGCGTTCCGTCGCTTCGATCCCGAGGTGCTCGACGCCGCGCTGTCGAAGGTGCCGATGGACTGCTCGATCGAGCTCGGCTCCGCACGCGTCCCGCTCTCACAGGTCCTGCACCTCCAGGACGGCGAGGTCCTCGAACTCCAGGAGGGCATCGAGGCGCCCGTCGAACTCGTCTCCGGCGGCGCGACGGTCGCCCGCGGCGACCTCGAGGTCGGTGAGGCCGGCAGCATCGTGCTCCACGTGACCTCGATCCCCGGCCGGACCGCTGCGGCGTTCCCTCGCCTGATGGATGGCCGAGCGGGCGACGAACCCGGCGATCCGTCGGAGGCGCCGCGCGCCGAAGGCGACCACGAGGCGCTCGCCGAAGCTCCGCTCGCGGGCGACGCCGACGCCGGGGCGCCGGTCGATGAACCGGCCATCCTGGGCGAGCCCGGCGACGGCGCGGACGGCGCGGTCGAAGGCTCGGACGCGGCCGACGAGCCGCCCGCCGACGCCTGAATCGACGCGCCCGCACCGAACCGGAACGCCCGCACGACGGGCGGCGGCGGTGCGCCAGGAGGCCGCCGAGCGCCCGGACGGTCGCACGACGTGGCTAGCGTGGAGGTAAGCGGAGGCATCCTCCGCATGACCCACGATCGACGAGGGACGCCATGGCCCAGCGCACTGCACTCATCACCGGAGCGACCTCCGGCATCGGGCTCGGGGCGGCCCGTCACCTGACCGACGCCGGGTGGACCGTGTGGGTCACCGGCCGCTCGCTCGCCAAGGCGGAGGCCGCCGCCGACCAAGCCGGTGGCCGGCCGCTGCAGCTCGACGTCACCGATGCCGCGAGCATCGCGGCAGCCGCCGGGACGGTCGCCGAGCTCGACGCGCTCGTCAACAACGCGGGCGTCCAGCCCGACTTCGGGATCGGGCTGCTCGAGGCCGGGGCGGAGGTCTTCCGCGAGTCGTACGAGACGAACGTCTTCGGCGTGGCCCAGGTCACGAACGCCTTCCTGCCCGCGCTGCGACGGTCGCCTGCGCCGCGGATCCTCAACGTCTCCAGCGGCACGTCGTCGTTCACGTGGAGCACGGGTCCGAACCCGCAGTTCGACCACGAGCGCGCCGCGTCGAGCGGCGGCCGGTTCGCGGTCTACCGGTCGTCGAAGACGGCGCTGAACATGCTCACGCTCCTCTACGCCCAGGCCCTCGACGGCGACGGCATCAAGGTCAACGCGCTCGCGCCCGGCGCTCGGAAGACCAACCTCAATCCGGCGATGGACCGTGGTGCCGACGCGGACGAGGCATCGTCCGCGATCCGGACCCTCCTCGAGCTCCCGGCCGACAGCCCGACCGGCGTCCTCTTCTCCTACGACGGGACGATCGCGCCCTGGTGAGCGGTCAGCGGCCCGGCGCCGACGCCCACGGCGCCTCGAGCGGCACCCCGAACGCGTTCAGGGCGCCGGCGAGCATCGCGTAGTTGCCGACGAGCATGCAGAGCTCCATGAGCGTCCGCGGCGGAAACCGCTCCTGCAGCGCACGCCACGTCGGATCGCTCACGGTATGGGTGAGCACAAGCTCGTCGACGGCGTCGAGGAGCATGCGATCCTGCGGCGAGATCGGCTGCGGGCTCACGACCGAGGTCATCGCGGGCACCCCAGCTGCCGCGATGACCTCGGGAGTGACACCGACGCGGCGCGCCAGGGGCACGTGCTGCGTCCACTCGTATCGTGAGCCGCACAGCGCCGCGACGCGCAGGATCACGAGTTCCGTGTCCCTGCGGCCGAGTGTGCCGCGCAGCATGAGCCGGCCGTTGAGCGTGAGGAACGGCCAGAACGTCCGCGGGCTCGTCGCCATCGCCCGGACGAAGTGGTGGGAGCGACCGCGCGTGGCAAGCCGCGCCGCGGTGATCGCGAGTCGTAGCGACGGCCGGCGCGACCGCGGCAGCGAGGCGAAGCGCTCGGGGAGCAGCGGGGCCCAGGCCGGGTCGGCCACGTCGGCGTGGTCCGTCACGTGCGCTTGCGGCGGGCGCGGTCGAGCGCCGCGGCGGTCATCTGCATCTGCACCATCGCCCTCGCGCGGAGGCGCGGCGGGAGATGGCCGCGGCCGCCGGCGAGGACGTATTGCTCCGTGTGGAGGGTGAGGACCAGGCTGGCCGGGTTGTCCCAGCGCGACCACGGGAGCGACGCGAATTCGCTGCTGAGGAGCAACGACCGGGCGGCCTTCGTCGCCGACTCGCCGCTCGCGACCCGGGGCACGGCCTCCTCCTGGACCCACGCGACGTAGTCACGCACGAGCTCGACCTCCGCGCGGCCGCAGACCGGCCCGTGGCCGGGCACGAACGTGACGGCGTCGAGGGCGAGCACCTGGTCGACGGCGCGCGCGAAGCTCGCCACCGGGCCGGCCCACATCATCGGCGTGGTGTCGACGAAGAGCACGTCGGCGGCGAAGCACACGGCGACGTCCGGGACCCACACGATGGCATCGCCCGCGGTGTGCGCCGGACCGACCTCGATCACCTCGACGTCACGATCGCCGACCTTCAGCGACAGTCGGCCCTCGAAGGTGCGGCTCGGCAGCACCATCTCGACCTCGTCGAAGTGGAAGGGGCGCATCATCGACCCCATCCGTCGGGACGGGAGCTGCGGCAGGCCCGGGATGTGGAGCAGGCCGACGACGGGGATCGGCAGCCAGCCGACGGCGACGAGGAGGCGGGAGGCGCGCGCCATCCGGGCGAGCTCGGCCGGGGTGTCGTGCGGCATCTTCTTCCGCGCGATCGCCGTCGAGATGATCTCGGCGTCCGGGAGGAGCTGGTTGCCCCAGAAGTGGTCTCCGTCGGAGTGGGTGTTCACCACGGTCTGCGGCAGGGTGCCGCCGGTCAGCGCCACGGCTGCGTCGAGCATCCGGCGCGTCATCCGGAGGTCCCAGAGGGTGTCGACGAGCAGCGCCTGGTCGCCGCTGACGATCAGGCCCGCGTTCGACTCGCCGAAGTCCCCGTTGGGCTGCTCCCAGGCCCAGGTGTCGTCGCCGACGTCCTGGAATCCCGTGCGGTACCGGGCCGGCACGCCGTGCATCGTCGTCCCGAGGGCGGTCGAGGTCGGAACGGAGGTGGGAACACCGGACATGTCTCGACGCTAGCACTAACGCACAAGCTTGTGCAACAGGTGCAGGGCGTGGCCGACCGCCGTCAACCGCGCTCCTCCCGGGCGAGCGCATAGGGTGCGCCACGTGGATGCTTCGCCGGTCGACCCGCGTGGCTCGCGCCCCGGCGGGCGCTCGGCCCAGGTGCGCGAACGCGTGCTCGCGGCGGCCGCCGACGAGCTCCTCGAGCATGGGTTCGAACGGTTCGCCGTGACCCGCGTGGCCGAGCGCGCCGAGGTGCACCACACCACGATCTACCGCCGCTGGCCGACGAAATCCGAGCTCGTGTTCGACGCCGTCGTCGAGCTGGCCGATGCCTACGCGCAGCCCGTCGACCAGGGCAGTCTCCGTGCGGATCTGCGCGCGTACTTCATCGGCGTCGGGGCCGCGTTCGGCGATCGGCGCACGGCGGCGCTGATCCGGGGGCTCGTCGCGATCCGGCCCGACGACCTCGTCGACGCACGACGCGCCTACTGGGCCGGCCGGTTCCGGATCACCGACGAGATCTTCGAACGGGCGGCTGCGCGCGGGGAGGTGGTGGCGCCCGCCGATCGCCAGCGCGCCGTCGAGTTGATCGCCGGGCCGCTCTGGATGCGCGGGCTCGTGACGAGTCTGCCGATCGACGAGGGCGTCGTCGGCTCGTTCGTGGACGACGCACTCCGCGCCATCGGCCACGCCTGAGCCGCGGCACGGTCGTGCCCGCCCCGCTTGGCGTGGCGGCCGACCTGTCCCGTGGCTAGCGTGCCGCGCATGCGGATCCGTCCGTTCGCCCCCTCCGACACCGACGCCGTGGTCGCGCTCTGGGAGCGCTGCGAGCTCACGCGCCCGTGGAACGACCCCCGCGCGGACATCGCCCGCAAGCTGACGGTGCAGCCGGAGCTGTTCCTCGTCGGTGAGCTCGACGCCGGCGACGCCGGTGCCCGCCTCGTGGCGAGCGTGATGGCGGGCTACGACGGCCACCGCGGGTGGATGAACTACCTCGCCGTCGACCCGGCGGAGCGGGGGAGGGGCCTCGGGCGCACCCTGGTGACGGCGGTGGAGGAGCGTCTGACGGCGCTCGGGTGTCCGAAGGCGAACCTCCAGGTCCGGGCTGGCAACGAAACCGCCGTCGGGTTCTATCGCGCCATCGGCTACGACCTCGATGGCACGATCGGACTTGGCAAGCGGCTGATTCCCGACACCTGAACTCCACCTGAACGGGAGGCGACAATCCGGTGCGTGGCCGACTCCCGAGTTGGCGCTTTGCGCCACTTTCTAGACCACGCTAAAGGCCGGGGCTTGGCTGAAACGGCCCGCCACATAAGCGATTTCGGAAGTCCTGGCGCGTCTCCAACCGCCCTCAATCCCGCTGCATACCCAGCAGCGGATCACCTGTCCAGCTTGTTGGACAAGCAGTGAAGTTCTCCACCTCAGCACCGATGACCAGTGCAAATGAAAGCTGGATCAATCATCGGAATCGTGGTGGCGATCGCCGCCATCCTGATGGGCGCCATCATGGAAGGCGTCTCGCCCATGGCCCTCATCGCGCCCTCCGCGATGGTGGTGATCGGCGGCGGCACGCTCGGCGCCACGATGGGCTCCTTCGGCATGGAGGGCATGAAGCAGATCCCGGTCGGCTACAAGCTCGCCATCGGATCGGCTCCGCCGGATCTCGGTGAACAGGTCGAGCGCCTCGTCGGGTTCGCCGACACCGCCCGCCGCGAGGGCCTCCTCGCCCTCGAGGCCCAGCTGACCGAGGTCCCCGACGACTTCACCCGCAAGGGCATGCAGCTCGTCGTCGACGGCTCGGACGCCCACATGGTCGAGGAGATCCTCGACCTGGAGCTCGAGAACATGAAGGTGCGCCACAAGCTCGCCGAGGACGTCTTCCGCTCCGGCTCCGGCTTCGCCCCGACGATCGGCGTGCTCGGCACCGTCGTCTCGCTCGTCCACGTGCTCGGCAACCTCTCCGACCCGGACAGCCTCGGCCCGGCCATCTCCGTCGCCTTCCTCGCCACGCTCATGGGCGTCGGCTCCGCCAACGTGCTCTTCCTCCCGATCGCGACCCGCCTCAAGCAGGTGTCCGGCTGGGAAGTCCAGTTCCGCGAGATGACGGTCCAGGGCATCCTCGCGATCCAGGCGGGCGACAACCCGCGCATGGTCGCCGAGAAGCTCCTCTCGTACGTCCCGCCGAAGCTCCGTGACTCGGTCACGCTGCCCGGTGCCCCGAAGCTGGCCGCCGTCGACGGCGACAAGAAGGCCGCGTAGCGGTGCCATCCGGTGTCGAAGAAGCACAAACACGCAGCTCATGACGAGCACCCGGACGAGCGCTGGCTGCTCACCTACTCCGACCTGATCACGCTCCTGATGGCCCTGTTCATCGTGATGTTCTCCATCTCGAACGTGAACAAGGGCAAGTTCAACGAGCTCTCGAAGTCGCTGAACTCCGCCTTCAACGGTCCGCCGGTGATGAGCGGTGGCGAGGCCATCAAGGACACCGGCGGGGAGTCGGGCGTGACCACGCCCGCCGCGGCCGCGCCGCGCCCGTCGCTGCAGTCCTCGCTCGCGCCCCGCTCGGTCGGCCAGGCCAGCAGCGCGAAGCAGGAGCAGAGCGACCTCAAGGAGCTCCAGCAGATGATCCAGTCGACCGCGGCCAAGCAGGGCATCGCGAGCAAGGTCTCGACCGAGCTCGCCGACGACGGCCTGACCGTGCGCCTCAAGACCGACGGCGTCTTCTTCGATCCCGGCCAGGCCGTGGTCAAGGAGAAGGCCAAGCCGCTCGTCGCCGGCATCGCCCGGATCCTGCGCGCCGACAGCCGTCACGCCGTGATGGTCTCCGGCGACACCGACTCCACGCCGATCTCCGGCAGCCAGTACCCGTCGAACTGGGAACTGTCGACCGCCCGTGCCTCGGCCGTCGTCCGACTGCTCGTCGCCGACA
>JAVHXX010000114.1:10125-10364 GCA_031119595.1 Patulibacter sp.
CGGCCGCGGACTCGCGCTCGTCACGCTCGGTTAGCCCCGGCCCGGCTCACCGCCACCGGCCGTGCCTACTACGACCCGGTCGCCTCGAACGCGACCGCCGACGGACGGGCACAGAACCGCCGCGTCGAACTCTTCATCCCACGCAGCCAGGCGCAGTCCGGCTGACCTCCTGACCTCCGAGTCGCAGACCCACACCCAACGCCATGAAAAACCCGAAAGTCCTCCTTCCCGTCGTCATC
>JAVHXX010000115.1 GCA_031119595.1 Patulibacter sp.
TGGGCGATCGGGATCAACTGAACCGGCGAGATATCTCCGAGCTGGGGATGGCGCCAGCGAACGAGTGCCTCGGCTGAGGCGCATGCACCGTCGGCCAGCTCCACCTGCGGCTGAAACGCGACCCACAGGCCACCGTTGGGTTGCGTGAGCGCGTCTCGAAGGTCCGTCGCCAACGCCAGTAGCTCACGCGAGTTGTCGTCGCGGTCGCGGCGGTACCGAGCGGTGGAGATATGGCGGCGTTTGGCGTCGATCATCGCCACGTCGGCGCGGCGCGCAAGTTCGCTGGCGGTGCTCGCGTCGTCGGGAAACAACGCGAGCCCAATCGTTACGTCCAGCTTGATCGTGATGTCTTCGTACTCAAATGGCTGCTCAAGTGCTGCGTGCAGTCGTTCGGCCGTGTCGCTGGCATGTTCGCTGGCGCCGCGCACGATCAGCGCGAATTCGTCGCTGCCAAGGCTCGCCAGCAGCGCGTCTCCAGCCGAGGCTTCCAGGCGCCGCGCGAGCGAAAAGATCAAGTCATCGCCAGCGCTGTGCCCGAGGGTGTCGTTGAGTTCGCGAAAGCCGTCTACGCCGAGAAACATCAGCGTCGCCCGTTCGCCGCTGCGCCCTCCGTCGCGGGTGAGTAGTTCAAGCTCGCGAAACAGGCGTCGACGGTTGGGAAGCTCCGTGAGGTCATCGGTCAGCGCCTCACGCCGGTAAATCGCCATGCGCCGGGTATCGCCTGAAAGCAATACGCCACGCACGGCCGCCAACACCAGCGCCCCGATCGCCAGCAACGTGACGATCTTGTCGATCGCCGCAAAGAGCGACGCAACAAGAATTCCAGCGCCACCGACGGTGAGGATCACCGTCGGGATCCATTCAACGGGATGCCCCGGCTTGGGGGTGCCGGCGCCAGTCGGCCGCGCCCACGCTGCGGCTGCAAGCAGCAACGGCGCGACTTCCCACCCCAGCTCGTACCCCGCGAACGCCCAGCCGGTGGAGGGCGCGTCACCGGCGAGCGAAAGCGCGTACAGGCAGTCGGCCACGCAGAGCACTGCGAACCCCGCAGTCAGAAGTGCGTCCTGGCTACGGATTCGTCGACCGGTCAGCGCGGCGATCGTGACCGGAGTTATGGCGATCACGCCGCTAGCTGCCGCGTAGCCGATGTTCAGAACGGCTGCCGCTGCAGGTAGGTAGCTGGTCGCCACGATCGAGGGAACCAAAAACACCGACGCCACGGCAACAGCGAGCACCGTCATGCCACCGAGATCAACCCAAAAGCGAGGGGCGGCCTCGCCCAAACGCAGTCCGAGCAGGAACGCCAGACCTAGCCAAAACGCGACGTACTTGCCGGCAAAAAGTGCGTCAGCTGGCGACCACGGCGCCTGGTCAAATCCGTATTTCCACACGAACGACGCGAGGGCCGTCGCCAGTTGCGCGGCAGCAAACGCCCACCAGAGCAGACGCTCCGTCGAGCTCGTCTTCGCCCGCGCAATGAACACCGTCGCCAACAGCAGATACACCGCTGAGTGCCGTGCATCCGACAGCGCTCCGCCCGAGCGGTTGAGGGCTTGCAAGACCGGTCCCAGGACGACCAGCAGGGCAGTCGCCGCGATGACGTGAGGCACCGCGCCGCCGCGCAAAAGACGAGATCGCAAAGAAATGGACGTAATCGCCCTCTACCTCACATTGAGGCCAGGTTCCAGGCCCGCTCGGCAACCAGTCGATGGTGAGGCCAAGCGCTCTTTCACACCGTGCCCGCCTCAGGCTCCTCGGGGTTCGGCGTCGCGCACACCGGACGATCGTGCGTGCCATGCAGCGAGCACCACCAAACCGATCAGAACAGCCGTCGTCACGGTCTCAAGCGCAAGTGGCGTTCGCCTGACGAGCAGGCCTGCGATCGCGAGCGCTAGGAACCCGCCCGCGACCATGCGCCGCTCAAAACCGTCCAAACCTCCGGTGGAGTGCGCAAACATCGCCATCCCGGCATTGAAGATCGCCGGCCCCGCGACGACCACCAGCGCGGTCGCATCGTGGACGTGGCCCGTGGGATGTGCGATCACCAGTTCAAAGCCCACGGCGGTCACGATCACTCCCGCCACCATGACTGCGTGCGCGTAGGCGTAACCGCCGCGGCCGCGCCGCGTGGCATCAGTCGACCCCGCTACCCGCTCGGCGGCCGCGTCGGCATGTCGGGCGAAATACAGCCACCACAGCGATGCGCTGCAGATGAACGTCACGACGAACGCCGCTACGACCGCAGCGGTCCGATCGAGTTCGGCAAACGTCGCGCCGGTGATCAAGATCGATTCACCCAGGGCGACGATCACGATCAGCTGGCAACGCTCAGCGAGATGTTCGGCGCGGAGATCCCAGGAACTCATTGGCGTTCGACCGACCACCGGCAGTGCGTAGCCGACAGACGGGGCGCCATACTCAATGGCCAGCGCGACCACCCACAGGCCCAGCCGCGTATCACCGTGAAACAGCGCCCCGGCGACCCAGATGGCGCCAGCGATGCAGGACCACGCGAGCAGCTGGGCGTAGTTGCCGGCCATCGCCGTTCCGCGAAGCGCCCAGACCATGAAGATCGAGCGGATGCACTGCAGCGCTACATACGATCCGGCAAACGCCAATCCGGCCGCCGAGAACGCGTCGGGAAGCGAGGCGGCCATCACAAGGCTGAGCAACATCAGCACGATCAACAAAACGCGGACGACCTGCGCATCGGGATCGATCCAGTTCGTCGCCCACGCCGTGTAGTTCCACGCCCACCAGACACCAGCGAAGAGGATTAGCGTTTCAACGGCTCCGCGCCACGTCAGGTCACCAAGCAGACGATGAGATAGCTGCGTGACCGCGAACACGTACACCAGGTCAAAGAACAGTTCCATGTTCGTGACGTTCATTGCGCCGTCGCGATCGCGCAGCGCACGAACCGGCGGGCTCTCGGGGCGCGTCACGCCACACCCAACGCTCGATCGATAGCGCTCAAAGCTCCCGACCTCCCTGCGCTAGCACTGCTCGACTGATCGACGCTCATCGACGGACCTCGTTCTGGGTTGGATTCGTCTTCGCATCACCGACCGCATCGGCGAAACGAGCTGTGCTGGTTGCGCCAAACACCACGACGAGTATTCTGGCTACTCGACGAACCAGAATACGAATGACGACGAGCGCACGCAAGTGCGATCGCTCATGACTGAACCGCCTTACCCCGACGCTCCCAACGGCCACACACAGCCCGCCGGCCGGCGGCGCGCAGATTCGGGTCGAGCATTCGCGCCCGGGTTTCGCCTCACGGCGGTGCTGGAACTCGACGCAACCGTCAGGCACGTCAGCGAAGCCGTCGGCGTCGCTGCGTTTGTTCGCGACGCCCTGGACGGATCAAATGCGCTCGACGCGGCACAGCGCATCGGCGGGGAGTTGCTCAGAGGCGAGTGGGAACGCCGCCTGGAAACGGCCCGACGGGTACCGAGCCCGATCCGGTACATCGATCGACGCTCGGCTTCTGCCCGACCTTCGGTAGCTACGACGGTTGCACCCATCATGGGCCGCAGTGGAGCAATCGATGCGATCGTGGTAACGGGTGTCGATCGCGCCGCCCCGCCCCGCCCCCGGAGCATCAGTGACCCCGATCGCGAGCTACTTGAGTCCGCGCTCGACCTCTCCCGCCTCGGGCGCTTCGTCCTCGATGTCCGCGATGGAGTGCTCGAGGTCGACCGCCGGTACTGCGAGATCTTCGGCGCTGATCCGTCCGGGAGGCTTTCAACGCAGGGGCGTTTCGCCGTTCTCGAATTCGTTCACGAGGAAGACCGGGACCGAGTGTCCCGCGACCTCACCACAGCGCTCGAAGGTAAACCAGGCGTCAGCTACAAGAGCGATTACCGAATCTGGGCCCAGCACCAGGACGGACCAGAACTTCGCCGGATCGAAGTGATTCGTCGCATTGAGAGCGATGAATACGGCGTCGCTCGAATGGTGGGCGTGATCGAAGACGTCACTGATCGGTGGCGCGAGGAAGAGCTCCGCATCCGGATGCAAAAACGCGAAGCGATCGGCTCGCTCACTGCTGGCCTCGCGCACGATTTCAACAATGTCCTTGGAGCCATCCTCAGCAACGCACGGCTGGCCTCGATCGAGATCGACGCAGGAACCAGCCCAACCGAAAGCATTCAGCAGATCGCACAGGCCGCCCACCACGCCGGCGCCCTGGTCCAGCGCATGCTCGACGCCAGTCGCGAAAGCGAACCCACACTCCAACCCATCGCGCTTGGACCACTAATCGAGAGCGTGGTTTCCCTGATGAGACCAACACTCCCCGCCTCCGTCACGCTGACCGCTGCGGTCTCCTCTCGATCGCAGGCGCGCCTCTTGGCCGACGAACCTCAACTTCACCAGGTGCTGGTCAATCTCATCGCCAACGCCAGAGACGCGATCGATAAACCGCAAGGTCACATCCTCGTCGAAGCCGGTCCCGTAGCGCACGACTCACTTCCGCCTGAACTACGCACCGGCCCAGCCGACCAGCCGTGGGTTTGCATCGCAATCAAAGACAACGGACCGGGTATCCCAGAGGACCTCAGGCAGCGCGTCTTTGACCCGTTCTTTACCACGAAGCCGCAAGGCCAAGGAACCGGTCTGGGACTTGCAGCGTCGCTGTCGATCGTCCGCAGCCACCACGGCCACATAAGCATCGGCTCCGCTCTCGAGGGAGGAACAATCATGACGGTCCTGTTGCCATGCGAGCTGGACCGCCGGACGCCGACCACACGCATCGACCGCGACGAAGTTGCCGACTGCTCAGCGACCTACACAGTGCTGTTCGTCGACGATGAACCCGCGCTGGCAGAACTCGCAACGCGCGCAATGCCAGCGTTTGGATGCGCTGCCGAAGTATTCACCGATGCCGACAACGCCTTGGCGGCATTCCTCGCCGCACCCGCGCGCTTCGACATCCTCGTCACCGACCTCGCCATGCCCGGAAGGACCGGCCTTGAGCTGATCGCTGACGTGCGAACCGTCCGCCCAGACCTACCGACCATCCTGACCAGCGGGTTCCTCAACGAGCAAAACAGCGCAAGAGCACAGGCATTGCGCGTCGACGAAATCCTGCCCAAGCCCGCCGACATCGCCGACATCGCCGCCACCGTTCGGCGCCTTTGTGCCAGCGTCACACCACCGCACGGCAGCAGCAGCAGCGCAATAGCTGCCGAGTAGACACCAGGGCCCGACCTGGTTCGCTGTCGCACGAGAAACGAACGAGAGCTGAGCGGGTGTCGTCCGCAGAGGCAAAACGACACCCGCCCAGAGTGGCATCCGTGCTGTCCCGCGCATCAGCCACAGCCGAGGCGCGAAGAACTCACACCTCGGCGGCGCACACCTTCCACAACCCCAGATGGATTCTGGATGCGCCGCTAGCCACTTTACACGGCAAGCCATCCCTCGGAGTACATACGTCCCACGCAGAGCCCACACAGAGATCAAACAAACGGCCAGGGAAACTGGTAATGAAAATATCCAGAGTTGTGGCGGGGACACTCGCTTGGTGAACCCCGTCGACCATTCGTGGCCGGCTCGCGACCCCGTTAGCCCGTGGGGGCGGGCTGGAAAAAGCAAGCCGGCAGGCTGACCAGTGGTGGAGCAACCCCCCGCCCCACCGCCGGATGACCCGGCTGCCACGAACGACGAGAGACACGAAGCACGCGAGAGCGCGCAGATGGCCAGCGGTGCGACTTCGAGCCACCGCTGGCCGTCGAGCTTGCCGTCCTGCTAGAGCGCTGGCAAGCCGCGGCAAGGCAATTCTGACTGAAGCCCAAGCACTCGGCGATGTCGGCTGGGGTCACACAGGTGCTTAGGCGATCGCGTCGAGGGCCTCTTGCCCGCTCGTGCTGGGGCCGCGCGGACGCCCTCGAGCGGGGCGCCGGGGCTAGTGGTGGATCCGCTACGGCTCGGGAGACGGTATCTCGCCCCTCGGCCGGCCCGCGAGCTCGCGTCTCCCTCTTCTCCCGGTCCGGTCGGCGCCACTGACCTATGCGAACATATGTTCGTGTCGATCAAGGGGCGTCCGATTACGTGGCTGGATGCCGCGGTCAAGCGCGGCGACGTCGCGTCGGCGATCTCCGCGGCCGCGGAGATGACCCGCGGGTCACTGAGCCTGGACTACGCGCTCGCGATCGTCGTACTGATGGCCGACGGGGACCCCGATCGGTACGACCGCGCCGTGACGCGCTGGCTGCAGCGCTGGGAAGCCGAGCGCGCGCCCCCGCGCGCCGCAGGCGACGTCGCTCGCTGGAAGGCGCTCCTGGACGAGCTGCCCGCGCTCGAAGCGGTCGCCGCGCTCGCCGCGGTCTGCGACCGTCTCGGGCTCGAGCACGCCGGCGAAGCCGTCGTGCACCTCTTCCCGCGGGTGCGCTGAGGCGCGACGACGGCTCCTCGGTTGCGGATCACCGCGGCCGAGGAGCATGAGGGTCGCTGCGGCGATCGGGCCTCCCCCGGAAGCTTGGAAGATCAAGCCGCGCCGTCAGTATCGACGCGATCGAGCCTCCGCGCCTTCGCATCGCGCGGGCGCGCGTGGTCGGAACACCCTCCGCCGCAGCAAGCGAGCGCGGCAGAGGGGTTCCGCAACTCACTCGGGGGGAGCGCACGGCCGACCGAGGGCCGCGCATGAGTTGCAGCGAGCCTACGCCCGGGCGAAGCAGTCGACAAGCAACCGGGGCGAAGCTGGCGGGGCGCGTTCGCTGCGCCGTGTCTGGCGGCGACAGCGAACGTGGTGCCCAGCTCACCGGGGGAGCGCGCTCCTCCCACCAAGGCGAGCGCGAGAGCTGTGAGCGAGCCTATCGCCCGTGGAGTGCTCGTCAAGCAACCTCGTGGGCGAGGCTCACCACCGCGATCGTGAGCGCAATCGGCAGGTCGACCCGCTCGAAGCTCGCCGACCGCGCGCCGTCGATCCGCACAGCTCGAATGCACGTCGGAACCGCGAAGCGCAGCGCGTCGTCGTCGGTCGCGACGGCGTAGATCTCCGCCAGAGGACCGGGTGCCAGGCGGCCGGTCATGCTCGCGACCAGGTCACCGGCCGGCGTCTCGAGCCGGGCTTCGACGGGCCAGTGCGAGTGCGCATCGAGCCACGCGATCAGCTCCTCGCGGCATGAGTCCTCGCCGCTGGTTGGTCCACTCTCTGTCACGGCGCGCAAGGGTAGCGGCGGCCGCCACAGGCACGAGCCGCGCCGCTCGTGCCGGCGTTGGCGGCCCCACTGCTGGGAGTCGCCAACGCCGGCGCGAGCTACCCGGCGCCGCCCCTCCCCCAAGAGGCTCGTCCGCCAGGTCGTGGAGCCCGAAGGCTTCCACTACTTCTTTACTGGTCGCAGCCCGGTGTTTTGTGACGGCGACGGCCGCACGTGGCGCGAAGTCGCGCTGTCCCGATCACCGCTCCGGTAATGCGGCCGCGGCCTGGATTTCCGCGTTCAGCCAGCGGCCGGCGGTCACGGGCTCGGGGAACCCGTCGCGTTTGGTTCGGTTGCGCGCCGCTCGCTCGGTGATCCCCCACTCGGCCGCGAGTTCCGCGATCGTGGTCAGCCCGCCGGAGCGCTTGATCGCTTGCCACGCCTCCCGGTCGGCGTCGGCGTCGGCGACGCCGAGCTCCGGCATCGCCGAGCGAGGCCCGGGCTTTCCGGGGCGCGTCTTGTTGGCCTGGGTCCACTCGTCGACGTCGGCGGCTAGCCAGATCGCGCCGTAGCCGCCGCTGATCGGCTCGGCGAATCCCGCAGTCGGTGCGACGAGCTTCTGCACGCGCTGCTGGGTCAGGCCCCAGCGGGCCTGCAGGTCGGCGGCGGTTACGATCGCCTTGCGCTCGGCGAGCTGTTCCCACGCGGCTCGTGCCTGCGCCGCACCTGGTCGTCGTTTCGTGGTCACCGCTCCGATCGTACGCCGCGGCGCCCGCGCGGCCGCGGCCGTCACGGCGAGCCGCCTTCGGCGTCCGGGGACCCGTCCGCGACGACCCGGGCGGGCACCTTGACCAGGCGCCCCGCGGCGGGATCGGTGATCAGGACGCTGTGCCCTCCCCCACTCTCGGCGTGCTTGTAGTTGCGGCCGGTGTGGTCCCACTCTCCGCGGGTCATCGTGACCGCGTGAGCGCGGCCGTCGGCTGCTCGATGCCATCGCATGACGGTCACCGGGGCCCGGGCGCGCCGGTCGGCGCGCGATGGACGTGGATATTCTCGGCGTGCATCTCGGACCTTTCTCCGGAGTGCCAGACCCCCGGCCCTTGCAGGGGCGCGGGGGTCACTTGGTTTCGTGGGGTGTCAGCCCCGGGGGCTGCGCTTCGTCCTGAGCAGGTAGGCACCGACGGCCTTGAACGCAGCACCGAAGGCCGTCCCGGACGCCTGGCGGGCCGCGAGATCTCGGCGTGCTCCGCGGGCCGATGACGGGCTCGGTTTTTGGGCTGGCGAGGAGGAAGGCGCAGCAGCCGCGGCGGGCCGGGCAGGCGGCGGCGACGTGCGCCGCGCGGTGGGATGCGTGAGCGCGTGGCGCCTGGGTTCTGCGAGGGCGCGTAGGTGCGCCTCGAGCTTGTCGCGGAAGTCCCGCATGAGGGCGTTGTCGTGCATTTCGGACCTTTCTCCGAAAGCGGTGCCCGGGGGCCGTTGCAGCGGCCCCCGGCACCTGGTGGTGGGCGTCTTAGAAGAGGCGCCCTTGGTTTGGAACGTGCGGGCCCGCCGCGATCAGCCCCTGTAGCTGCGCGAGACCTTTCGCGATCTGCGTGCTCGCGCGATCGCGGCCCAGCACAGCCCCGCCGACCTCAGAGAACTCGCTGTAGCGCTGCGCCTCGGTGGCTTTGGCTGGGTCGCGGTACGCGGGGTGTGTGGGGTCGCCGAGCCTGCGGCAGTCGTTCTCGTAGCTGGAGAGGTACGACTGGATGCGCTGCCGGGCGGTGGTGATGTCGCGCTGGTGCGCGGCGTCGGGATCTTCGGCGCGCAGCTCGAGGACGTCGGCGATGAGCTTGGCAGCGGTCCACGTCTTGACTGGTGCCTGGCCGAGCTGGTGGTAGCTGGCTCCGCTGGCGGTCATCTCGAACCAGCAGTCGCCGCGCATCCCGCGGCCGCTGTGTTCGGGGAGCTGCAGCGCCGGAGCGTCCTCGAGACGTCCGATCGCGATGCGATGGGCGAGCTGGCTTTCTGCTGAGAGCAGGCACGCCCGCAGGGCGGCCGCGTCGATCGCGGCCGCCGTGGTGGGTGCGGTGGTCATCGGGCTTCACCTCGGATGAGGTCGACGGCCTTTTGGGCGTGCTGGGCGGCGGTGATGACCAGGCGGCTGTCGCCGCGCAGGCGCTCCAGCCATCCGGCGATGTAGCTCGCCGAGGACGCGGCGGGGATCTCGATGCCCGCGCGAGCGCAGAGCATGGCGCCGCCGACTTCGGCGGTCAGCTCTTCCCGGGCGTAGGCAGCGTGGTTGCGGTTCTCGATCGCCTCGGCGAGGTCGCGGCGGTTCAGGCGGCTGCTGTGCCCGGTGGAATGCGTCTGCTCGTGGAACGCGGTGAGATAGAACTCCCGCGGGTCGGTGAACCGGTCGCGCGTCGGGAGTCCCATCGCGTCGGTGCTCGGCTGGTAGTACGCGCGGTCCCCGTGCTCGCGGATGGTCGGGCCGTCGGGCATGCCGTAGAGCAGGCGCTCGGCGGCGTCGATCGCATCCCACTCCGCGCGCTGGTCCTCGTCGACCGCTGGGAGCTGCAGCGCCAGGCCGTCGCACTGCTCGACGTTGAAGACAGTGAACGCGCGCGGACCCATCGCGCGCAGGACAGCGCGCCCCTTCTCGTCGCGGCGAACCTTCCTGCCCTCGGCAATCGCCTGAGCGGCTTCGCCGTCGCTGAGAACGCGGTCCCACTCCACCCAGCGCACGCACGGGGTGCCCTTCTCCCCTTTGCGCGGCGCACCGCTTGCGGCCTTGGCTTGGTTGAAGGTGAGCCAGTACGGCGAGGCGTGTCCGCCGATTATCGCGCCGAGCCAGAGCATCAGGACGTTCACGCCGCGGTACTCGTGCAGCGTCGTCGCGTTGGACGGCATCACCGGCGAGTCACGGATCCACGGGCAGCGCCACGGCACCACCCCGGCCTCAAGCGCCTCGATGATGCGGTCGGTGACGACCTGGTTGGGGTCCACGCGCTCTTTCGTGACCTTGCTCTTCTTGGACGACTTCGGCGCGGCGGCTGAGGACATATCGGACCTTTCTCCGAGTGCCGAACCGAGGGGCCGTTGCAGCGGCTCCAGGGCTCTTGCTTACTCCTCTGATTCTAATGCAGGACTTCCGCAAATACAATAGTTGGCAATAGGATTTTCCCGTGTTGATTTATTGTTTTCTGGGAAGTGATG
>JAVHXX010000116.1:0-1364 GCA_031119595.1 Patulibacter sp.
CATCACGTGTTCGGTGCGGTTCTTCTCGCGGCGCACGGGCACCGGGCTGAGGTACGGCGCGTCGGTCTCGACGAGGAGCTTGTCGTCCGGGACGTCGAGGACCGCGTCGGCGAGCTCGGCGTTCGCCGGGTAGGTGACGTTGCCGGCGAACGAGATCCACCAGCCCTCGGAGATGCAGGCGTGGACCCAGTCCGGCATGGAGAAGCAGTGCATCACCACGCGCAGACCCTGGGCGTGCTCGCGCAGCGTGGCGACGGTCTCCTCGCTCGCGGCGCGCGTGTGGATCACGAGGGCCTTGTCGGTCTCGCGGGCGAGCGCGATGTGGTCGAGGAAGGCGCGACGCTGGTCGTCGGCGGGGGCGTAGTCGCGGAAGTAGTCGAGGCCGGTCTCGCCGATCGCCACGCACCGCGGGTGGGCGGCAAAGTCGCGCAGCTCGTCGAGGACGGAGGCGTCGTAGCCGGTGGCCTCGTTCGGGTGGCGGCCGATGGCGGCGTAGACCTCCGGGAACTGGTCGGCGGCCTCGAGGGCACGCTCACAGCTCCGGGTGCCGGTACCGACGGTGAGGATCTTCGTGATCCCGAGTCGGCGGGCCTGCTCGACGAGCTCGGCGTCGGGCTCCTTGCAGGAGTCCAGGTGGGTGTGGCTGTCGATCACGTCTTCGATGGTGCCTGACTGGCGCCGCACACGGCGCCACGGCCTCAGATCGCCTTCGGGAAGAGGGGCTCGAGCGTGGCGATCGCGTGGCCGAAATGGCCGCCCGTCGCGGCGCCGGCGTAGTCGACCGACGGTGCCTCGGAGGCGGCCGGGTCGGCGAGGGTGGCGAGCAGCTTTTCGGTCGAGACCGGCAGGAACGGGTGCAGGAGCAGTGCGATCACGCGGACCCCGTCGACGAGGGTCGTGAGGACGATGTCGAGCTCGGCCGCCTTCTCCGGATCCTTCGCGAGGCCCCACGGCGCCTGTTCCTCGACGTACTGGTTGAGGCGGCGCACGCCGGCCCAGATCGTCTCGAGGGCCTGGCTCGGCGCACCCGCATCGATCTGGTCGGCGACCTGCGCCGCGAGCGGATCGATCACGGCGGCGATCGCCGGGTCGACGTCGACCGCGGCGACGACGCCGTCGCGGTAGCGGTGGACCATCGAGATCGACCGGCTCGCGAGGTTGCCGAAGTCGTTGGCGAGTTCGCTCTCGTAGCGCGTGACGAAGCCGTCGACCGAGACCGCGCCGTCCTGCCCGAACGACACCTCACGCAGGAGGTAGAAGCGGAGGGCATCGGAACCGTACTTGTCGATGATCTCGAACGGGTCGAGGACGTTGCCGAGCGACTTGCTCATCTTCGTCTCCTCGCCGGAGGCGTCCTTCATGAG
>JAVHXX010000116.1:1374-10334 GCA_031119595.1 Patulibacter sp.
GTGGATGAGGATGTGGCGGGGCACCTCGAGGCCCGCCGCCATCAGGAGCGCGGGCCAGTAGATCGCGTGGAACTTGAGGATGTCCTTCCCGATCACGTGGAAGGTGGCCGGCCAGAACTTCTCGGTCTGGTCCTGGGCCTCGTCGGCGAACGCCAGCGCGGTGACGTAGTTGAGGAGCGCGTCCCACCAGACGTAGATCACCTGGGACTCGTCCCACGGGACCGGCACGCCCCACGTGAGCTTGGAGCGCGACAGGGACACGTCGTGGAGGCCGCGATCGATGAACGCGCGGGCCTCGTTGGCGCTGCGCGGCGGCATGACGAAGTCGGGGCGCTCGTCGAAGAGCTGCTCGAGCTTCTCCTGGAACGCCGAGAGCTTGAAGAACCAGTTGTCCTCCTTCTCCCGGGTGAGCTCGATCTTGTGGATCGGGCAGCGGTTGCCGTCGGCGATCTCGGACTCGGTCTTGAAGTCGGCGCAGCGCGGGCAGTACCAGCCCTCGTAGGTGCCGTGCTCGACGTAGCCGTTGGCCTTGACCCGCTCGAGCACCTCCTGCACGCGCTTGCCGTGCCGCGGATCGCTCGTGCGGATGAAGAAGTCCTCGGAGGCGCCGAGCCGCGGGCCGAGCGTCTGGAAGTGGGCCGCGTTGCGGTCGGCGAGTTCCTGCGGGGTGACGCCCTCGCGCTCGGCGGCGAGCGCCACCGGCTCGCCGTGCTCGTCGGTACCGGTCAGGAAGAAGACGTCTTCCCCGCGCTGGCGCCAGTGGCGGGCGAGGACGTCGGAGGCGATCACGGTGTAGGCGTGCCCGAGATGCGGGGCCGCGTTGACGTAGAAGATCGGAGTGGTGACGTAACGCGACATGCGGCGGTCAGGCTACCGCCGCAGGGCGGCGAGGTGCGCGAGACCGGGGCGCCGGGCCCGCGTGTGCCGGCGGTGCCGCCGCAGCGAACTCACGCCGACGCCCGCCAGCGACAGGGTGACCGCGGCGATGCCTGCACCCGTCAGGAGCCAGTCGACCTCGGCCCGAGGGGTCGCAGACCCGGTGGCCGCGCCGGCACGGGTGCGGGGTCCCTCCCGCGGGCCGGCGACGGCCGCCGAGCTGCTCCCGGCAGGAGTGACCGCGAACGCGGTCGCCGGAAGGTGGATGGGCGCGGCCCGCGGAGGCGACGCGCGGCGCTGCTTCCGGATCGCCCGCGGCGGGACCACGGGTGGCGCGGCGCGGTGCGCCGCCGCGCCGAGCAGGCTGAGCGGGTCGAGGTACGAGCCGTCGGCGAGACGGGCGCTGAGACCGACCCGCGCCGACGTCGCCACACCGATCGCGTCGCCGCGACCGACGGGCTGACCCGGGCCGAGGTCGCCGCGGACCCAGCGCATGGTGGAACGCAGCCCGCCGCAGGCCACCGTCACCGTCGGCGGGCTGCCCGCCACCGTGCCCCGGAAGGTGACCACACCGCCGCAGGGCGCACGCACGGCCTGCCCGACCGACGATCGCAGGAGCACCGACCGGTGGCCGCCGGCGGCGAACGGCGGCGCGGCCCGATATCCCCGTGCGACGACGGCCGGGCGGAGCGGCGCGAGCCAGGACTGCGGTGGGTGATCGGCGACCATGCGATCGACCGTCTCACGCCATCGGCGCCCACCGACCCCGGGCGCGTGGATTGGCACGGCGCCTGCGCAGTTCTGGCACGAACCGCGCAGAAGTCGCGCAGTTCAGCGGCGGTCGAGCACCGCGCGGTAGAGGGCGTTCGCCCGCGCCCCGGTGAGGTCGGCGACGACGGCCGCGGCCTCCTTCACCCGGGCACCGGCCTCGACGAGGCGCTCCGTGGCGACGATCGCGGCCTCGTCGTCGACCTCGGCCTCCTCACCGGCGACCACGATCGTCACCTCGCCCTTCGGAGCCGAGCCGGCGTACCGCTCGGCGAGCGCCTCGGCCGTCCCGCGGACGACCTCCTCGTGCAGCTTCGTGAGCTCGCGCGCGACCACGACCCGGCGGCCCGGGTCGACGGCGGCGATCGCGGCCATCGTCGCGCCGACCCGCGTCGGCGCCTCGAACGCGACGGTCGTCTCCGAGGAGAGCAGCGCCTCGACGAGACCGTCGCCCTTGCGCGGGGGAAACCCGACGAACCGCCATCGGTCGGTCGCGAGCCCGGACACCGCGAGCGCGACGAGCACGGCACTCGGTCCCGGCAGTGCCTCGACCTCGACCCCGGCCGCGATGCATCCGCGCACGAGGGCGAGCCCCGGATCGCTCACGAGCGGCGTGCCCGCATCGCTGCACAGCGCGACCCTCGCCCCCTGGCCGATCTGGGCGACCAGCCCGTCGACCTGACCGCGCTCGTTGTGGTCGTGGAGCGACCGCATCGGCGGCCGTTCACGACGACCCCCGTCCGCCTCGACCAGGTGCGCGAGGAGCTTGCCGGTGCGGCGCGTATCCTCGCAGAGGACGAGGTCGGCCGAGAGCAGGGCCTCGGCCACGCGCGGTGACCCGTCACCGAGGTTGCCGATCGGGGTCGGGCAGATAATCAGGCGACCGACGGCGCCGGAGCGCCCGGCCGCGGCCTCACCAGCCAAGGGAGCGCACGTCGGCGGTGCGCCCGACCGCGCGGAGCAGCAGCGCGAGCACGCCCTCGACGGGCTCCCGCTCGACGGGCGTCGCGCGGACGGTCGCGACGACGCCGCCCTGGTCGGCGAGCGCCGCGTGGAACGCGTCGAGGAGGGCCTCGGACTTCCACGTGCTGCCGACGAGACCGACCTGGAAGCCGTCGCTGACGGGCAGCTCTCCGGCGAGCGTGATCACGTGCTCGGCGAGGCCGCGCCCGCCGCGCTCGATGATGCCCCGCGCGACCTCGTCTCCCTCGACGGCGGCGCGGTCGACGAGGCGCGCGTAGGCGGCGGTCTCGGACTTGAGGTTCTGGGAGGCGTAGAGGTGCGGCGGCAGGTCACCGATGGCGACGCCCGAGGATTCGGCGAGCAGCGCCGACAGCGCCGTGGCGGGACCACGGCCGTCGAGCTCGTAGAGGCAGGCGGTGACGGCGGCCCGGCCGAGCGCGAAGGCACTGCCCTCGTCGCCGAAGATGTGGCCCCAGCCGCCGACGCGCACCGCACGGCCGTCGACCACGCCGACGCCGTGGCTGCCCGTGCCGCTGATGAGCGCGAAGCCGTCCTCGCCGCCGAACGCGCTCCCCCACGCCCCGATCACGTCGTTGACGATGTCGACGTATTCGGCGCCGCGGAAGCGCTGCTCGATGCCTTCCTGGACCGCCAGCGGATCCGTGCCGGCGAGCGCCAGGAGCAGCGCGCGGATCGGCCGGTCACCCGCCGCCTCCGAGGCGGCCTGGGCGATGTTCGCGACGGCCTGGTCGGCGCCGACGGCGTCCTGGTTGCCCGATCCGGACACGGCCACCGACGTCTCCTTCGTCGCGAGGTCGTAGGCCATCGCACGCGTCTTCGTGGCCCCCGCATCGACGGCGACGAGGCAGCCGCTTCCGGCGTCGCCGGAGAGCTCATGGGCGCGCGGCAGGGTCAGTTCGATCATCGGTGGGCTTTCGGCACCAGGCGCGCGGTCGCTGACATCGCTGCAACGATAGAGCGCTCATGTCCGGCAAGAATCCTCGCTACCGCACCTACCGCGGTGGCTCCCCCTCAGGTGGCCGCTCGGGCGACGACCCGCTCGCCGAACTCCGTGACCTCCGCCGTGCGGAGCGCGGCGAATCCGTCTCCGATCCGCGGGCCCGCGAGCAGGGCCCGAGCCTGCGCGATCGGGTGTCGCGGTCGCGTCGCGACGAGCCGCGCCAGGGCCGCCAGGGCGACCGCCCGTCCCTGGCGCCGCGCCGTGCCTTCCGCCCGTCGCGTCCGCTCGGCAAACGCATCCTGCGTTGGTTCGGCATCTGGGTGGTGTCGTGGATTGCACTCTCGGCGATCGTCTTCCTCGTCAGCGCGCAGGTCCACAAGGCCGACGTCGGCGCGGCCGGTGAGGCCGTGCTCGGCGGCGGTGCCACGCCGCCGGTCGGCAAGACGACGATCCTGGTGATCGGCTCCGACACGCGCCCCAAGTCGTCGAAGGAACCCGGCGCGGAGACCTCCGGGTACGGGCGGTCCGATTCGCTGATGCTGCTGCGCGTCGGCGGCGGTCACACGTCGAAGCTGTCGATCGCCCGCGACACGATCGTTCCGATCGAGGGCCACGGGGTCACGAAGATCAACGCCGCCTACGCGTACGGCGGCCCGGCGCTGCTCGTCAAGACGGTGGAGCAGTTCACCGGGGTGAACGTGAACCACGTGATGCAGATCAACTTCGCGAGCTTCCCGGATCTCATCAACGCCGAGGGTGGGATCTCGTACAAGGGCTCGTGCGTGGTCTCGAAGATCAGCGGCGGGTACAAGAACGGCGGCGTGACGCTCCGCATCCCGAACGGCAAGAAGGTGCACCTCAACGGCAACCAGGCGCTCGCACTCGCCCGCACCCGGCACAACGCCTGCAACAAGGGTGAGGACGATCTCACCCGCGCCCGCCGCCAGCAGCGGGTGATGTCGGCGATGAAGAGCAAGGCGCTCTCCCCGATCGGGTTCGTGCGCATGCCGCTCATCGCCTGGCAGGCCCCGAAGACGCTCGGCTCCGACATGGGTGGTCCGCGCCTCATCGCGACGATCGCCGGCATGGCGCTCAGCACGGGCGGCAAGACGCACGTGCTCGGCACCGACTCGGGCATCGTCCCGGACGCGATGAAGCAGAAGCTCGTGAAGCAGTTCCTCGGCGACTGACGCTGGCGCAGGGCGCGCGGCCGGCGGGAGATCCCGTCGGGCGCGCGGCCGGCTCAGCAGTACCTGGGCGTCGGCTTGCCGTCGATCCGGTCGGCGAGCCAGTCGATCGCGCCAGGCTCCTGCACGAGCTGGCTCGTGAAGTGGTCGAGCGGCTTCATCGACCACTTGACGTTCGCACCGGCGGCGCACCACATGCGACGGGTACCGCCACCCTGGTGCCACGAGAGGACCTCGTCGAGCTGGCCGTAGTAGAGGTACACGGGCGCGACCGGGGCGTGGTGGCCGAGCTGGTTCTGCTCGAGGCGGGCCTGCCAGTCGGCGCTCAGGAGCGGGTTGTGTTTCGCGTAGAACGAGATCCGCTGCATCGTGAACAGCGGCACGATCTGCTGGCACATCACGGGGTACTTCAGGAGAAACTTCCCGGCGACGTTGAGGAACGAGCCGAGGTCGAGTTCCGGGTACGCGGTGTCGTAGCCGACGGCCGCCTGCAGGACCACGCCGAAGAACAGGTTGCCGTTGAGGTACTTCGAGGCCGAGCCGGGGTCGGCGAGCGCGTCGCCCGCGACGACGCCCTTGAGGTGCAGCTCGGGGGTGTAGGTCGACTCCTCCTCGGCCGCGGCGCCGGCGGCTCCACCGCCTTCGGAGTAGCCGATGACGGCCGTCGGGCCGCCCTGCGGGAGGCCGGTGCCGGGGACCTGACGGGCGGCACGGATGGCGTCGAGGACGTTGTAGCCGAGGGCGGTGTTCACTCCGAAGATCGCATTGCCGGGCGTGCCGAGGCCTTGGTCGTCGGTGACGGCGACGGCGTAGCCACGCCCGAGCAGGTCGACCATCGTGCGGAGGTCGGGTTCGGCACCGTTGGAGAGCAGGCGCGACGGGGCGCAGGAGTCGCCGAGGCCGTGGTTGCCGACGCCGACCGACACGATCGGGCGGTCCGGGTCCTCGCCGGGCGGCAGCAGGAGCGCCCCGGACACCGCGACGGGCTGACCGGTCGCGGTCGTCGACTGGTAGAGCATCCGGTAGCCGGTGGTGCCCGCGGGCGGCTTCGTGAGGCCGTAGAACTGCATCGGTTCGCTGCGGATCAGCGACCCGTGCGTGCCCGCCGGAAGCGGATCCGGTGGCGTGTAGAACGCTGGGTCGGCGGCCTGCGCGGCGGCCGGGACCAGGCCGAGGAGCGCGATGGCGACGATCGAGAACAGAGACCGGCGTCCGGGCCGGCGGGAGCGTTCCAGGGACACGGAATTCCTCGCAGGCGCCGTCCGTGGCGCCGGGTGGTGGCAGATGCTCGCCGGGGTCGTGGTCGAGCCTGGCTCGGGGGCACGCACGCGGCGAAAGGTGACTGTCGTCACAGTACCAAGAACGCCGCCGATTGACTAGATCTCGGCATGTCTGGCGGGCCGAAATCCGTCGATCGACGGCGTTCTCGTGGAGGAGCCCCGCCTCACGTGGCGGGACCAGGATCTACAGGGTCAGTGCTGATCGGGGCGTGAGCGAGAGATCGCGCCGCAGATTTCGTTCGAGCGGCGAGGGTTCAGGCCGTCCGCGGCCGGGCCCGATCCGCACGGACGGAAGATGCAAGCGAGATCCGCTCAGGCGCCGATCAGACGCCGCCGTCCGCAGGCGGGGCGGGGTTGACGCGGGGCGGGTAGTAGCCGCAGTTGCCGGTGTCGTGCTGGCGACCGTCGAGTTCGGCGGCGAGCCACTTCGCGGCGGTCGGCATCCAGAGCGGGCCGGCGGTGACGTGCTCGAGCGGGACGGGCACGAAGCGCAGCGGGGTGTGGCCCTCGCAGTACGCCTTGCGGAGCGCCTGCGCGTCCTTGTACGGAGCGGCCTCGTCCCAGAGGGCGTGCCACTGGTAGGTGGGGATCTGCGGGGCGATGTGACCGAGCGTGTTCTGGGCGAAACGGGCCTGCCAGCGCGGGTCGGCGTAGATGTCCTTCGTGAGGTAGTCGGACGTCTTCTTGAACGCGAGCGGGAAGATCGACTCGATGCACGCGTTGTACGTGTCGGCGATGACGGCCTTGCCCTTGTCGTTGAGGAAGCTCTGGAGGTCGAGCTCGGGGTAGGCGGCGTTGTAGCCGGCAGCGGCGGCGAAGTTCACCGAGGAGAAGACCTGGCCGTCGTTGTTCTTCGAGAACGAGAGCGGGTTGCTCGGGGCGCCACCGAAGGCGGCGGCGGTGATCTTCAGCTCGGGGGCGTAGTACGGAGCGAGCTCCTCGGCGCCGGCGACCGACGCGCCGCCCTGCGAGTAGCCGAAGAGGCCGAGGGGGCCGTTGGCCGGCAGGTGCGCGTCGGTGAGCTGGCGGGCGGCGCGGATGCTGTCGAGCATGGTGTGCGCGGCCGAGACGGTGACGCCGAAGGTGTGGACGTCCGGGGTACCGAGGCCCTCGTAGTCGGACGCGACGATCGCGTAGCCGCGGCGCAGGAGCGGGTCGTAGAGGGCGATCTCGCCGCTGTTGCCGTACTTCAGGAGACGGGAGTCGGCGCAGTTGTCGCCGAGGCCGATGGCTTCGTTCGCGTAGGCGACGAGCGGGCGGTTCGCCTCACCGAGCGCGGGCTTCTCGACGGTCGGGACGAGCACGACGCCCGTGACGGCGATCGGGTTGCCGGTGGCTCCGGTCGACAGGTACATGATCCGCCAGGCATCGACGCCGCGGCGGAGCTTGGTGACGGCGAGCTTCGAGTTGAACCGCTCGGCGCGCAGCAGGGTGCCGGCGGGCTTCGCGGGCAGCGGGCTCGGCGGGATGTAGAAGGCCGGGTACTTGGCCTTCGGGAGCAGGTCGGTGATCGAGTCGATCTTGTTCGCGGCGCTGGCGAGCGCGGGGAACGCGACGAAGGCCGTGAGCAGGGTGATGAACGCGGCGAGAGAGCGGCGCTTGTGGCGAACGTGGGACACGTGACTCCTACGGGGACAAAGTCGGCCGCCTCCCTGGCCCCTCGCGCTGCCAGTGCGCTGGGAAGGGGTGGGAAGGCAACGTGACCTCGGCCACATTACAGAGCACAGGGAACGCTGACCAGCCGGGAAACCGCCAGTTGAGCGCTCCTTAATTCCTACCGAACCGACGAGTCAGCTTTTCTGACTGCCGTTGCTGGGCTTGCGCATTTCCGCAAGCACCAGCCCATGCCGGATTGCTACGAGGCGCTGCCGGAGCCGCCGGACGACCCGCCCGACGACGAGCCGCCGGAGGAGCCGGACGACGAGCTCGACGCACTGCCCGAGGACGACGACGAGCCGCTGTCGGAGCTGCTCGACGAGGACGGCGCGGGCGACGCGCTCGAGCCCTCGGAGGACGACGACGAACTGCTCGAGGAGGCCGAATCCTGGGCCGCTTTCTCGCGATTGCGGTTCTTCGTGCCGTAGTCCGTGTTGTGGAAGCCGGACCCCTTGAAGTGGATCGCCGGCGCGCTCAGCACGCGCTGCACCGGGACGCCCGTCTCCGGGTCGACCGTGAGCGGGTCGTCGGAGAACTTCTGCAGGACGTCGAAGGTGGTGCCGTCAGGGCGGCGGTACTCGTAGATCGGCATGCACCGCGAAGTATAGGAACGCGCGCGCTCACGGCGCGTCCCAGCCCGAGCCCGTTAGGCTGCGGCCCGTGCCGAACGACTCCGTGACCATGGACAAGATCGTGGCGCTCTGCAAGCGCCGCGGCTTCATCTTCCCGAGCTCGGAGATCTACGGCGGGGTCGGTTCGACCTACGACTTCGGGCACTACGGCGTGCTCCTCAAGACGAACGTCAAGAACGCCTGGTGGCGCGCGATGCTCGACGAGCGCGACGACATCGTCGCCCTCGACTCGGCGATCCTGCAGCACCCGCGCGTGTGGGAGGCCAGCGGCCACCTCGCCGGCTTCACCGACCCGATGGTCGACTGCAAGGTCTGCAAGCTGCGCTTCCGCGCCGATCACGTCGACCCCGACGAGATCTGCCCGGCGAAGGTCAACCTGCCGAAGGACCAGGACCGCCGCCACGAGTTCACCGAGGTCCGCAACTTCAACCTGATGTTCAAGACGCAGGTCGGCGCCGTCGAGTCGACGGCCTCCACCGCGTACCTGCGCCCCGAGACGGCCCAGGGCATCTTCATCAACTTCAAGAACGTCCTGCAGTTCTCCCGCAAGAAGCCGCCGTTCGGCATCGCCCAGATCGGCAAGTCGTTTCGCAACGAGATCACGCCGGGGAACTTCATCTTCCGCACGCTGGAGTTC
>JAVHXX010000117.1:0-9004 GCA_031119595.1 Patulibacter sp.
GCGCGGACCTCCGCCCAGAACGCGTCCACGAGTGCGGCGCGGCTCGGGGCCGGCCCGCCCGGAGCGGCCGGACCGTGCGATGCCTCGGCCGCCTCGAGCGCCGCGCGCAGCGCCTCGATGCGCGGGCTCCGGACGATCTCCGGTGGCGGCGACTTCGGGATCCGGGGAGGCCGCGAGGGGGCGGGCGCCGTCACGCGCCGAGGGTCCGGGCGACGTCGGCGACGACGATGCCCGCGGCGATCGGGCCGCCGGCGCTCGTCCACGCGGACCCGTCGACGGGCACCACGTGGTCGTCCTTCACCGCCCGCAGGCCGGTCCAGCCGGGCGTGTCCCGGGCGGTCTCGATGGCCGTCTTCGCCGCGGCGACGTCGGCAGGCGTGTCGACCGCGCCACCGTCCGGGCCGCCCGCGCCGAGCGCGCCGAAGAAGATCCAGTCCGCGTCGAGGTCCTCGATCCGTTCGAGGCTCACGGGCACGCTGTGGCCCGGGCCGGTGCGGCTCTGGAAGGTGGGTCGCGGGAGCCCGAGATCGGAGAGCACGCGGCCCGCGCAGAGCTCCTTCATCAGCACGGCCGGGAGGCCGATGCCGCCCCAGCGCACGATGCTGACGGTGTCCCTCGCGTGCGCCGCGATCGCCGTCTTGCCGGCCGCGACGCTCGCGGTATACCCGGCGAGCACCTTCGCGCCGCGGTCCCGTTGGCCGAGCACGTCGGCGGCCGCCCCGAACGCGGTCTTCCAGTCCTGGCCGGTCTTGCTCACGTAGACGGTCGGCGCGATCTGGCGGAGCTTGTCGACGACCGCCGGGTCCTGGAACGCGGTGCCGTCGAGGAGGATCACGTCCGGGGCGAGCTCGGCGACCTGCTCGAGGTTCGGGGAGCCGAGCGTCCCCACGCTCCGGATGCCCTTCGTGCGGCTCTGCAGGTAGCTCGGGATCGCGTTCTGGCCGCGGCCGGCGGTCGTGGCGACCGGATGGAGCCCGAGGGCGAGGGTTGCGTCGAGCGTGGGTTCGCTGAGGGGCAGCACGCGCGTGGGGTGGGCCGGGATCGTCATCGCGGTGCCCTGCACGTCGGTGTAGGGGCGGGTCGCGTCGGCGTTGCCCGAGCTCGTGGCGGTGCCGCCACCGCAGCCGGCGATCAAGAGCGCGAGGGCGGCGAGGGAGGCCGCCGCGCCCGAACGGACACACGAAAACATAAGGTTAGGCTAACCTAGCTTTTCTGCCAGCGCGGCCACCCATCGGTGGTCCGGCGCGCGGCTGTCGCCCCACGCACCCGCTCCCGGAGGCCCTCCCACGATGCTCGATTCCCCCACGAAACGCCTGCACCCGAGCCTGTCGGCTCGCCGCACCCAGGCCGTCGCGCTGGTGGCGGCGAGCGCGCTCGTCGGAGGGGTCGCGATCGCGCCGGGTCCGGCGGCGGCGCTTCCGCCCGGCGGCGCGCACAGCCAGAGCAACGGCGCCACGGTGACACTGAAGGCGACGAAGGTGAAGGCCGGCGGCCGCGTGAAGGTGAGCGGCGCGAACTGGAAGAGCAAGGGCTCGCGCGTCCAGGACGGCGCCCAGGTGACCGTCAAGCTCGACGACGCCACGATCGTCGCGGTCTTCCCGATCAAGAACAAGCGGTTCTCCGGCTCGGTGATCATTCCGAAGCAGGTGGCGAAGGGCAAGCACTGGCTGCGGTTCCTCGCGGCGGAGCCGGCCACGAGCATCAAGTCGCACACCTTCACGGTGACGAAATGACCGCGTCCACGGAGACCGTGGTCCGGAGCGGATCCCGGGCACGTCTGCTCCTCCGTTCGCGCCTGGCGCGGATCTCGGTCGTCGCCGTCGCCCTCACCGGGACAGGCGGATCGGTCGCTGCCGCACTGCCGCCGGGTGGGGCCGTCGACAACCCCCAGGGCGCGGTCGCCTCGGTCGCCCCGAACCCGGCCAACCTCGGCACCGTGATCACCTTCTCCGGCACCGGCTTCTCGGCCGGCGAGCAGGTCAGCGTGAAGATCGACGACGGCAAGATCCTGAAGAAGGGGTCCACGTCCGACGTCCTCACGGTCGTCGAGGCCGACGCCGCGGGTGCCGTCACGGGCACGCTCGACCTGTCGCAGGTCAACGCCTCGACCCCGGTCGTGGCCGGCGCACACAACGTGCGCTTCCTGTCGGGGTTCCCGCGCAGCCTCCATGCCGACTTCGCCGTCGTAGACCCGGCGGCCGCGCCCACGCCCACCCCGGCGCCGGGGCAGCCCACCCCGACCCCGGGTGCCGGCGTCCAGCCCACGCCCGTGCCGGCCGCACCCGCCGCCACGCCGGTCGCGAAGACCGGAGGCACCGTCGTCGAGTCGCCGATCACCCTGGCGTCGACCACGCTCACGGTCAGCAAGGCGAAGGTGTCGATCGGACTGCGGGCCGGCGCCGCGGGCTCGGCGGGCACCGTGAAGCTGCGGACCGCGGCGCGCGTGAAGGTCGGCGGGAAGGGCAAGGCGAAGCTCGTCACCCTGTCGAAGACCGACTCGTACTACCTCGGCAAGGTCGGCAGGGCGACCGTGAAGCTCGCGCTCTCCGCCGACGGCAAGAGGGTCCTGAAGAAGGGGAAGACGACGAAGGCCGTGCTGATCTTCAAGGACGCGGCCGGCATCTCCATCACGCAGAACGTGACGGTCAAGGGCTAGCGGTGGCGCGGGGGAACGCCATCGAGGGTCCGGGCGAGGACCACCCCTGCGGCTCGTCGACGAGCTCGACGAGCCGCTACCTGCTGGCGATCTTCGAGGTCGGCCGCGACGAGCCGCGGCTGACCGCGGCCGCGGTTGCCCGCAAGCTCGAGGTCAGCACGCCGTCGGCCCACGAGATGCTCGGCCGCCTCGAGGCGATCGGGCTCGTCGAGCGCAGCCCGCTGCGGCTCACCCCCGACGGCATGAGCGCGGCGCTCGTCCTCTCGACCCGCCGCCGGGCCGCGCAGCAGCTCGCCCACGACGTGCTCGGACTCGACGACGCCGCGGCGGACGCCGAGTCGGTCGCGTTCGCGGCGACGCTCTCCCCGGTGCTCGGCCGCCACCTCGTCGACTGGGCCCAGGCCCGGCGACAGGGCCGCAAGGGCGACGCGCCGGGTCCCGGCGCCGCCTGAGCCCACGCCGGCGCCGTCGTGCGCGGTGCGCTCGGGCCGGACGCACCTTCCGGCGCCGCGTGCGACGCGGTGCCGAATCGCGCATACATGCAGACATGTGCATGTATCGTCGGAGGTCGTGTCCGGGTCGACTGACGTCCACGCCCATGGCGGGTTCGCGCACGCGCATCCGCACCGCGGGCGCCACCGCCACCTCTCGCATCCGCACGCGTCGTCGCGGCGCGGGACTGTGCTCGACGACCCGGTCTACCGGCGACTGCTCGCGGCGCAGGTCATCTCGCTCGCGGGGACCGGCGTCACGACGGTGGCGCTCGGCCTGCTCGCCTACGACCTGGCGGGAGCCAACGCCGGCGCGGTGCTCGGTGCGGCGCTCGCCCTGAAGATGGTCGCGTACGTGGGGCTGCCGCCGGTGACCGCGGCCTTCGCGCACCGGGTCGACCGGCGCCGACTCCTCATCGCCCTCGATCTCATACGGTTCGGGGTGCTGCTCCTGCTGCCGTTCGTCGATGCGATCTGGCAGGTGATGGCGCTCATCCTCGTGGTGAACGCGTGCGCGGCCGGCTTCACGCCGGCGTTCCAGGCGACCCTGCCCGATGTTCTCCCCGACGAGCGCGACTACACCCGCGCGCTGTCGTTCTCGCGCGTGGCCTACGACCTCGCCGACCTGCTCAGTCCGGTCGCTGCCGCGGGGCTCCTCGTGGTCATGCGCTACCACGGGCTCTTCGTGGTCGACGCCGCGAGCTTCCTCGTCTCGGCGGCGCTGCTGGTCTCGATCCGGCTGCCCGAGCCGGAGGCCGGGCGCCGGGTCTCGGAGCGGACCCGGGCGCGGATCACGGCCGGCGCCCGGCGGTTCGCGCAGGTGCCGCGACTCCGCGGTCTGCTCGCGCTGAACCTGGCCGCGGCGGCGGGCAGCGCGATGGTGATCGTGAACACCGTCGTGCTCGTCCGCTCGGACCTGCACCTCGGCGGAACGCAGGTGGCGCTCGCGCTCGCGGCCTCGGGCGTCGGGTCGGTCGCGACGGCCTTCGCCGTGCCAGGCCTGCTGCGGCGCGCGACCGACCGGACCGTGATGCTCTCCGGGGCGGCGCTGCTGGCGGGCTCGTTGCTCGTAACCGCCGCGGTCGACGGATACGCCGCGCTCCTCGCCGTGTGGGTCGTCGTCGGGGCCGGGCTTGCGTTGGTGCAGACGCCGATCGGACGCCTCCTCCAGCGCTCCGCCGACCCCGCGGACCGCCCGCCGCTGTTCGCGGCGCAGTTCGCGCTCTCGCACCTCTGTTGGCTCGCGACCTACCCGATCGCGGGCGTGCTCGGTGCAGCCGTGGGTGTGTCGACGGTGAGTGTCGTCCTGGCAACGATCACGGCGGTGAGCGTGGTCGCCGCCGCCGTGCTCTGGCCGGCCGCGGGGGAGGCGGTCGACGATGCCTGAATCGCTGCGTCCGACCGTCGGGTCGCCCGTGGAGCGCGGCGTGCGCACCGCGTAGGATCGGGTCGATGCCGCATCCTTCCGAGCACGCCGAGGCGGGCCGCCCGCTCGAGCCGGGAGAGGCGATCGAGCTCGCCGACACGCTCAAGGCGCTCGCGTCGCCGAGTCGGCTGCAGGTGCTCTACGCCCTGGGGGACGGCGAACGGACCGTCGAGGACCTCACCGCCGCCTGCGGCCTGTCGCAGAGCGCCACCTCGCACAACCTCCGGCTCCTGCGCACCATCCGCCTCGTCCGTGCGCGGCGCGACGGCCGCCACGTCTTCTACAGCCTCTACGACCACCACGTGCCCGAGCTGCTCGCCGCGATCCGCCACCATCGCGAGCACGTCGACCCGCCCGCACCGGACCGGCTCCCGCAAGCGCAGCCCGGGGCCCGCGCGGGCACCGCGAGCTGAGGATCCCGCGCCGAACAGGTGGTGTTCGGCCGGTCCGCCTACGCCAGCCGCGCCTTCACCCGCACCAGGCCGCCGCGGGCCGGGATCATCGTGACGTTGCGGTGGAGCGGAACCTCGGCCTGGGGGCGGTCGGCCTCGAGGTCGAAGCGGCGGGCGATCTCCGGGATCACGTGGCGGAGCTCGGCGAGCGCGAGGGCGGCACCGAGGCAGCGGCGCGTGCCGCCACCGAACGGGATCCAGGTGTAGGTGCCGGGCTTGTTGCCCTCCCAGCGGCTCGGGATGAACTCGGCCGCGCGCGGGTAGAGGTCCTCGCGGTGGTGCACGAGCAGGATGCTGCACGTGATCGCGGTGCCGGCGGGCACGCCGTAGTCACCGAGCTGCCAGTCGACGTTCGGGCGCCGGCCGACGATCGGGATCACCGGTCGTGACCGCATGGCCTCGTTCATGACCCACTCGCCCATCGTGCTCGACTGCTCGTCGTCGCCCGAGCGGGCGGCGTCGCGGAGTTCGTCGTACGCGCGCGGGGTGCGGGTGAGGCGCTCGAACGCCCACGCGATGGTGTTCGCGGTGGTCTCGTGGCCGGCGAGCAGCAGGGAGACGAGCTGGTCGCGGAGCTCGTGGTCGGAGAGCGGGTTGCCGTCTTCGTCGGTGGCGGCGAGCAGGAGCGAGAGGACGTCGTCCTTCGACTCGAAGCCCTCGGCGTCGAGGGTTGCGCGGCGCTCCTTGATGACGTCGTAGATGGTCTTGTCGAACGCCTGCAGCGCCCACTTCATGCCGCCCCACGCCTCGGTGCGGCCGACCTGCATGAGCTCGGACAGCTGCGCGATCGGCGTGGTCGACGCCTCGAGCAGCCAGATCACCGCCTGGCGCATGATCTTCTCCTTGCGGGTCGGCTGGTGGCCGACGCCGAAGACACCCGCGAGGATCACCTCGAGCGTGAGCGCCTGCATCGCGAGCGACATGTTCACCGTCTCGCCGGGCTGCCACTGGTCGAGCTGGCGCTTCGTCGCGTCGACGATGACCTGCTGGTAGTTGGCGACCGACTTGCCGTGGAACGGCGGCAGGAGGAGCTTGCGCTGCGACATGTGCCGGGCGCCGTTGGTCGTGAGGACGGCGTTCGGGCCGACGACCGGCGCGAGCGGCGACTCGGTCGTGATGGTCGGGACCAGGGCCGGCTTCGCGGAGAAGATCGACTTCACGTGGTCGGGGTGCGACGTGATCACGGGGCCGCCCTTGACGGTGCCCTTCATGTGGAAGACATCGCCGTAGTCGCGCGCGGCGCGGAAGACGAAGTCCTTGTGGCGCCGGTTGAAGCGCAGGATCTGCAGCAGTTTGGGCTGGTCGATGTACGGGACCTCGCGCAGGCCCGAGAGGCCGTCGAGCGCCGGTCCGGCGGTCGACGGGGCGACCTGGCCGATCAGAGGTGAAGCTGCAGCTACCGCGGTCATGAATCCCAACTTACGCTCATGTAACTTACGGTCGGGTGACGATCCGCACAAACACGGATTCGACCGCGCCCGTTTCGGGTGGAGCGGCGCTCGGCGGGTGTTCGGGTGCGGGCGCGCCCGTGTCGCCACGCCGCGCGCGCGATGTCGACCGCCGTAGAGTGCCCGCATCGCTGCCACGCCTCCCTTCGACACCCTCCTCGTCCCCGCCCCGAGCGCCGACGAGCTCCCGATCCCGCTTCCGGCGGGCGCCGGTGTGGCGTTCTCCGACGAGGAGCAGGGCGCCGGTCGCGTCGCCGTGATCGTGACGCCGCCGGCCGGTGAGGCGCCGCGCACCACGCTCGTCGTCGAGCTCGAGGGCTGGTCGGTGCACTGCGCGCTCACGACCGGTCAGCTGCACCGCCTCACGAACGGCCTGGCCGGTCGCGGTCGCCGCAACACCATCCGCCCGCTCACCGCGAGCGAGGAGCACGTGCACCTCACCGGCACGCCCGAAGTCCTCACGGTCGAGTTCGGCGACCACGCCATCGACATCCCCGCTGGCCCGCGCCGCAGCTTCTCGTGGGCGCTCCGCGCGCTCGAGGAGCAGCTCGCGGCCGACGCCGCCTAGCGCCTCCCGCCCGGGCACGCCCTGACGGGCCCGGAGCCGCGTGCGCCCACCCGGAGCGCGCAACGGAGCGATCTGCGAGGGTCCCGCGGGTGTTCTCCGGGCGCCGACCGATCCTGCCGACGCGCGTACGCCGGAGGCTCGCGCTCACTGCCGCGCTCGTCGCGGCCGCGCCGCTCCTCGCCCCCGCCGCACCCGCGGTCGCCGCGAGCAAGGCCCCGCGGCTGACCACCCTGCGGTGCATCCCGGCGACGACCAAGGCCTGCAAGCGCACGCCGACGGTGTCGATCGGTGACCAGCTCCGCGTGCGTGGCACCCATCTGGAGCGGGGGCAGCGGGTCACGTTCCGGTGGTCGAAGGGCGCCCTGAAGGGGAAGCTCGCGTCGAGCGCGAAGCTCGGCCTGAACGTGCGCGTGCCGGTCGGCGTGGCCGCGGGCCGCGTCGGCGTGACGGTCACCGACAGCGCCGGGCGCCGGTCGAACCGCATCACGATCAAGGTGGTCGCGACGCCCGCAGCTGCGCCGGCGCTCGGGGCGAAGGGCCGCGCTCTCCCTGCGGTGTTCGCGGGGACGGGTCAGTGGATCTGGGTGCTCGCCCAGGCCGACGGCGGAACCCCCGATGCGATCGCCGCCCGCGCCCAGGCGACCGGCGTCACCACGCTCTTCGTGAAGGCCGCCGACGGCAAGGACGCAGACCCGCAGTTCACGCCGGCGCTCGTGGCCGCACTCCACGCCCACGGCCTGCGGGTCTGCGGCTGGCAGGTGCTGTACGGCCTCGACCCGGCGGCGGAAGCGGCCGCAGCGATCGCCTCGCGGACGACCGGCGAGGACTGCTTCGTGATCAACGCCGAGGACCAGTACGCGGGGAAGTACGCGCAGGCCTCGCAGTACGTCGCGGCCGTGC
This sequence comes from Patulibacter sp., assembly GCA_031119595.1. Classification (GTDB taxonomy): domain Bacteria; phylum Actinomycetota; class Thermoleophilia; order Solirubrobacterales; family Solirubrobacteraceae; genus JAGIBJ01. The sequence continues at coordinate 7,942 of JAVHXX010000117.1, forward strand.
GCGGGGCGGTGGGTGCGGCGTTCCCGGTCGGGTTCACGTCGCATCCGTACGTCGATGCGCACGCGTCCGTGCCCTACTCCGTGTTCCTCGGCGCGGGCGGTGCGCAGGCCGATCTGCCGCAGGTCTACTGGAAGGATCTCGGGAGCTCCGTCGACGCGTCGAGCGCACGCACGCTCGCCACGAACCGCATCTACGGCCAGCCGATCGCCCCGATCGGGCAGCAGTGGGACGACCCCGCACCCACCGACATCGCCCGCTTCCGCGCGGTCTGGGCCGGCTACGGCGCGACGGGCGTCTCCTGGTGGCGGTCCGAGCTCTCGTCGCCCGCGACCTGGGGGGCGCTCAGCGCACCGGCCCCGGCCGCCGCGCCCGTCGCCGATCCGGGGTGGCCCGCGCTCACGCCCGGGGCCTCGGGCGACATGGTCCTGCGGCTCCAGCAGCTTCTCGCGGTGACGCAGCGGTCGGTGAAGCCCGACGGCGTCTTCGGCCAAGGCACGCTCACGGCGATCAAGGCGTTCCAGAAGGCCCGCGGTCTGCCGGCCACGGGCAAGACCGACGCCGCGACCTGGCAGGCGCTCCTCGGCTGACGCGGGGTCGGCGGGCGCGGGGCCTGCCCGGAGCGCGCTCGGATACCGGGCGTCTCCCGAGCCCTCGCTCCGTGCGTTGCGCGCCGCGCATGTCTCGGCCAGACTTGGCGCATGACCGCTGCGCGCCGTCCTCGACCGTCCCTCGTTCCCGGTGCGGGGCGTCGTGGTGGAACGGCCGCGCTCGTGGTGGCCGCGTCGATCGGTGGCCCCGCCGTGCTCGCTGCGACCCCCGCGCTCGCCACGCCGCCCGGCAAGAACGGGCCGATCGTGTTCGAGCGCTTCGGGAGCAGCGTGAGCACGGCGAACGTGTTCACCGTCGACCCGACCGACACGACCACCCCTCCCGAGCCGACGGACTCCCCGCCGACGCCGACCGACAGCCCGACCGACTCACCGCCCACACCCAGCGGCTGACGGCGACCGGGGCGGCTACTCCGGCATCGGGGTCGCGTAGGTGAGGTCGAGCAGGCCGGTGT
>JAVHXX010000117.1:9014-10278 GCA_031119595.1 Patulibacter sp.
GCGCGGGTGGGCACGGCGCGCAGAGCGCGAAGCAGGTCACCGGCGCGGGGCCCGACTACGCGACGGCGTCGCCTGCGGTCTCGCCGGATGGCACCCGGGTCGCGTTCGCCCAGCGCGACACCGGCGACGCCCGGTTCCACATCCACGTGGTGAACATCGACGGCACCGGCGACCACGAGCTCGATCCGATCGACGGCAGCGACACCACGCCGGCGTGGACGCCGAGCGGCAACGACATCGTGTTCAGTCGCACGCCCACGGGCGGCAACTCGGACCTGTGGATCATGGGTGCCGACGGCGGCGCACCGACGCAGCTCACCGCCGACGCCGGCGCGGATCTCGGCCCCGAGGTCTCCCCGGACGGCAACCGCGTCGCGTGGACCCACCAGGGCAGCACGCGCCAGATCATGGTCGGGGCGCTCCGTCACCCGACTCCGGGAACCGCCGTCACGGGCGGCGAGTGCGACCACCAGTCCCCGACCTGGTCCCCGGACGGCACCAAGCTCGCCTTCGAGACGCAGGACGCCGAGGTGCCGGGCGGGAGCTGCGCCGGGCAGAACATCGACGTCGTGCCGATCGACGTCGCGGCGTTCCCGATCGACCTGACGAGCGGCGCCTACGACGTGACGAGGCGGGTCGGCCAGTCGAACACCGATCCCGTCTGGTCGCCCGACGGCACGACCATCGCGTTCACCAGCCAGCGCACCGACCCGAGCATCCCGCCGAACTCGTTCCGGACCGGCATCTGGCTGATGAACACCGACGGGTCGAACGTCCGCCTGCTCACGAACAGCCAGTACCAATACGGCGACCAGTACCCGTCGTGGGTGACGATCCCCTCGCCGACGGAGGTGACGACGCCGGTGAACACGGACCCGGGTACCGGCGGGCGCACGCCGACGCCGTCGCCCACGCCGACCGCCACGGGTCCGGTCGGCGGGACCATCGGCCCCGTCGGTGGGGTCGTGACACCGCCGCCACCGGTCAAGCTCGCCGTCGCCGCCGCGAAACTCAAGGCGAAGGCGGGCGCGGCGACCGTCCCGCTCACCGTGCCAGGCCCAGGGACGGTCAAGGTGACGGGCACCGGCCTGAGCACGTCGAGCGGGAAGGCGAAGGCGGCCGGGGCGTTCTCCCTGAAGCTCCATCTCACCGCGGCCGAGGCGAAGAAGCTGAGGAAGGCGCACAAGGTGAAGATCACCGCGACCGTCCGGTTCACCCCGGCCTCCGGCGCGCCGACCACGACGAAGACCACGCTCACCATCAC